>JANMME010000854.1:0-3632 GCA_031373015.1 Saprospiraceae bacterium | reverse complement strand
CCCACGGCTCCAGCACGAGGCGGGGATGATTGACCCGGTGGACGAACCGGACCAGTTCCCAATCCGTTTCCGGAATGGTAACACCGGCGCGGAGGTTGATCCGGTCATGCAGCCCGCGGCGCATTTCGCGCAGGATGTCAGCGGCGCACTCCGGGAAGTGCCCCCAGCCCCGGACGAGGGTGTCTGGCTCCATTTCGCGCAAATCTTTGATCAACTGATACATATCGTCGGAGCGCACAGCGTACAGCGGGCTTTTGAAGCGCTGAGTGATCCCTTTTGGAGTATCAATCGCCATGATTCGGCCTTTTTGAAGCAGGGCCACGCGGTCGCAAAGTTCGGCCTCGTCCATGTTGGGGGTACTCACGAGCATGGTGATGCCGTGCGCCCGAAGGCTGGCCAACATTTCCCAAAACTCTTGGCGACTCACCGGGTCAACACCGGTGCCGGGTTCGTCCAGAAACAATACTTCGGGCTTGTGTATCAAGGCACAGCAAAGCGCCAGTTTTTGTTTCATACCACCGGAGAGGGCTCCGGCCCGGCGATTCTTGAAGGGCTCAATTTGAGAGTAGATGGGTGCTACAAGGTCATAGTTCGCTTGAATAGTAGTACCAAAAACAGCGGCAAAAAACTGAAGGTTTTCTTCTACTGTGAGGTCTTGATAGAGCGAAAAACGCCCGGGCATGTAACCGATGATATTGCGGATCTTTTTATAATCCTTGACACAATCCAGCCCCGACACGCTGGCAGTACCGCTATCAGGCAGCAGCAAGGTGGCCAGAATGCGGAACAGGGTGGTCTTGCCGGCGCCGTCGGGCCCGATGAGGCCAAAGATTTCGCCTTTGGACACGTCAAAGCTAATGTCCTGCACTGCTTGGACAGGGCCGTAGGACTTGGAAATATTTTGGATAGCTATTGTTGACACAATTATTTTCCTTTACTTTTGAAATCGACTATGTGGTTTTTTTTGACAGGATTTACAGGATGAACAGGATTTAAGAGGGGTGTCGGCTTCGCCGAAAATTCGGAGTTAGACATCCTGTTTATCCTGTAAATCCTGTCGAAAAAAACTGCAGAGTGTCTTTTCTCTTTTCACATTAAAAAACTAAATGAAATGAACGATCTAATTACCAGCAAAATCATCGCCGCCGCTTACAAAGTCCACCACACCTTGGGGTTTGGCTTTTCGGAAAAAGTGTATGAAAATGCCATGTATATTGAACTTAAAAAAAGTGGCTTAACTGTAGTACAACAAGGCCCATTGACAGTATTTTACGAAGAATATGTTGTTGGTGAGTTTCAAATAGATTTATGGGTGGCAGGTAGCGTAATTGTTGAACTAAAATCGGTACGTCAGTTGGTAGAAGAACATGAAGTACAGCTAGTCAACTACCTCACTGCAACTAAAACTGACATTGGCTTATTGATCAATTTTGGGCCAACTAAGGTAGACATAAAGCGCAAATACCGCCTTTTTCAACCCAAGGGTAGTGCGGAAGAGTAGGATGTTTACGGGTTTTCTTTTTTTGACAGGATTTACTTTTTTTGACAGGATTTACAGGATAAACAGGATTTAAGAGGGGTTGTCGGCTTCGCCGACAAATCGGAGTCGCAATCCTGTTTATCCTGTAAATCCTGTCAAAAAAAGAAAATCCCGTCAAAACTTCACTTCTGCTGGCATCCCAATCTTCAAGGCCCCAGCCTCATTCGGCACCGTTATTTTCATGGCATACACCAAGTTTACCCGCTCTTCTTTCGTCTGAATGACTTTTGGGGTAAATTCTGCTTTGGACGAGATCCAACGGATCTTGCCGCCAAATTCCTGTTGCTTGCCGTCCGCAATATCCACCATAACTTTCACGTCTTGGCCCACTTTGATCCTGGTCAATTGGTCGCCCGCGACGTAAGCGCGAAGGGTCAAAGTGCCAAGGTCAGCAACTTTGTAAAGTGGCTTGCCAAATCCGGTCACCTCGCCCGGCTCGGCATATTTCACCAGCACCGTTCCGTTTAATGGGTTGACAATGTGGCATTTAGCGAGCTGGTCTTCCAATTGTGAAATTTGTTTTTGGAGGGGGAGCACCTCTGCTAACAAGCCGCTTTTTTGTACGCCAAGGGTAGCATTCGAGGCCGTTTTTTGTTCTCCGATAACATCCATCTGCCGCTGGGCCGCTTCGATTTGTGCGTTTATATCGTCGAGTTGTTTGGGGGTAGCTGCGTCATTTTTGAGGAGGTTTTCCACCCGCCGTTTTTCGCGGTCGAGCGTGGAGAGTTGTTGGCGAACAGCAGCCGTCTGTTTTTCGTAAACAGCGAGTTGTGCTCCGATGGCAGGGCTTTTGGCAGTGACGGCACGGATGCTGGCGCGCAATTGATCGAGTTTTAAAGTGATTTGAATCGAGTCAATGACGCCAACTTGCTGTCCGGCCTTGATGTCTTGGCCTTCTTCGACGTTCAGTGTCAGGATTTTGCCGGTGGCTTCGGCGCTGACGATGCGCTCTTCGGCTTCAAAATTGCCGTAGGCATCGGCCTTGGGGGCGAATTTTTGGCAGGAAATGGCTGCAAATAAGGAAAGAATAAGGACGATTCTATTCATGGTGAAAGGATTTGTATGTACTTTAAAATTCAGGGAGATCCCCATGCGCGCGATAGCCGCTTAGTCTCCCCTCTTCGCTCGCTGCATCTCCCTCGCCTGCGCCACCTGAACCTCGTGCATTTTTCGATTCAATTGAGCTTGTGTAAGCAGGTTCAACTGTGCTAAATAGTCGGTCATCGTCATCACCCCATTTTTCACCTGGGCATCCGCACGTCGGATGATGTCTGTTTGAAGCGCGATAATGGCATCGTCTTGCGCCAGTTGCGCCTTCCATTTTACCTCGTCTTGTTGGTCTTTCAGCGTGTTTGCCTCCAGCCGCTGGTCAAAAAACTGTCGCTGGACATCCAGGTTTTTTATTTGAATGTCAAACACTTGCGCTTCCCGGCGTTTGTTTCCCCAGTCAATGGGCGTCCAGGCGGCGCGCAGGCCAACGAGAAAAAACGGTTCAAAACCCGTCTCGAAAAAATTGAAGGGGTTGGGCCTGCCAAGGCCTCCTTGTAAAAAGGCTTCAATGCGGGGCTGGGCGCGGAGCCGGAGCGCATCTTTGCCAATTTGAAGGCTGCGTTGTTGGAGCGAAAAAAGCGTGTGCTCGGGGCGCACTGTACCGGCGGCTTCAGCCGCAGGTTTTCCTTTTCCTTTTCCTGCGGCTAAAGCCGCCGGTACAACGCTTTGACCTACCCATTTTGCCAAAATCTCCAATAAGGCTTGATGGTCTGATTGTGTGGCCGATATCTGCTGCTCGGTTTTCAATATCTGAATTTTAACCTGGTCTACTGAAGTTCGCAAGGCCGCGCCTTCAGCCACAGCCGCTTCGGTCTGTTTGAGTCGTGTTTCAAGGTCTTTTTTAGAAGCGCCCAGAATGGCCTCGCTTTCCTGCAACACCAAAGCTTTGAAATAGAGATCGGTTACGATTTCTCGCAGTGAAAACACAACAACGTCCACTTGGGTGGCCGCCAAATCCCGGTCCAGTTCACGTTGCTGCCTCAGGTGGCGATCACTGCCTCCGTCCCAGATACGCTCCGCCACATCCACAGATAGTTAGTAT
>JANMME010000563.1:0-4351 GCA_031373015.1 Saprospiraceae bacterium | reverse complement strand
CTAACCCAACTCAAAACCAAATATCTGTGCGCATTTTGCAAGACCTACAAGATTTTGTATCAACTGATCCTAGTGGGGTTCGTATCCGTGTATATCCAGCAAGCGGAGGCACCACAGCGTTGATGGATACCTATCTTTATGCCAATGGGCAATATTTTAACGTATCTTCTTTGCCCAATGGAGTTTATCAGATGGTCGCTTCGGCATCTGATCTTAGCACTCCTTTACAAGCAAATTTTGCCATTGTCCGCTAGCATTTTTCACTGCTAAATCTTATCATAATGAAAAACATAAAGTATTTTCTGCCGATATTCATCCTTTTCTGCTCTTTCTGTGAAAAAAACGCCCCGTCACAAGTAGAGTTAACGCTTACTCATGGCCCTTGGGTGCAATCTGAATACCTAGAAGATTGGGATCACGACACTGTTTTCGACGATGCTGCTCGTCCCTGTGAAAAGGACGATACCTGGGATTTCCAACTGGATGCGACTCTTTATTAGTGCTGCATTGGGTAAATCCTGATAATCCTACTGGTCCAACGGAAGAAAAGTTTATCCTCCGCAGACAATAGAACAATATCTAACAAAACACCTTACACGTCAACACCGTAATATCATCCGGCCAAGGTTCGCGGCCACGGAAGGCTTCGATATGATTCAGGAGCTTGGTGTTGAGTTCTTTCGCGCCTTCGGTGGCGTTTTTGCGCAAGAAATCGAGGAGTTTGTCTTCTCCAAACTCTTCCCCTGCGGAATTGCGTACTTCGGTAAGGCCAT
The DNA here is from genome assembly GCA_031373015.1 of Saprospiraceae bacterium. GTDB lineage: Bacteria > Bacteroidota > Bacteroidia > Chitinophagales > Saprospiraceae > M3007. Next base: position 3,578 of record JANMME010000563.1, on the reverse strand, counting down.
CGGTGTAGGAAAAGATAACGGCCTCGTCGGTGAGGCAGAGTCCGCCGATCTCGAGGAAAGGCAGTTCGGGCAGCCAGCCGAGGGAAGTACAGCCGTTTTTGAGCAATATGGCCTCGCCATTGGAGAGCAATACAGGGGGCGTGTGGCCGGCGTTCACATAGTGGAGCGTGCGGGTGCTGGCATCGTATTTGGCCAGGAAAAGCGTGATGAACTTGTCGCCTTGGGTCACGTTGAAAACCGCTGCATTGAGTTCATTGATGATCTCTTCGAGCGTGGGCCGGCGGGTGATGAGCGCGCGGAAATTGGCCTGAAAGTTGGCCATCAGCAAGGCAGCTGCCACGCCTTTGCCGGTAATGTCGGCGATACAAAACGCGATTTGGCTGTCGGGGAATTCCACCACATCGTAGTAGTCGCCGCCCACCGCAAAGTGTGGTTTGTAGATGCTCGAAAGTTCGTAGTTTTTGCCGGAAGGAAGTCGCCAGGGCACCAGCGTGCGCTGGATTTCGGCAGCCACTTCCAGCTCGCGGTTCATCACCTCCTGGCGCATCCGCTCTTTGAAAAGCCGCTTGTTTTCGATGGCAACGGCAATCACGTTGGTGATGGTGGTGACGAATTGCACCTTGTTGTACACGTCGTCGTCGTCCTTGAAGCCGCCGATGAACGCATAAGCGATGGCTTCGTTTTTGTGCAACACCGGAATGACGAGGTCAAACTCCCGGATGAGCGGGTGTTCGGATTTTTCAAGGCCCTGTGTGGTGCGGTAACGCTCGAGTTCGGAAGTGATGTCACAATCAAGCAGCTTCTCGTCAATGCCCAAAAACGTTTTGCATTCCCAATGCCCGCTGTCGCGCAAAAAGAGACACATCTTGCGGAGTTCCATCTCCCAACGCAAGAAAGTGTTGTACATATTGAACAGGTCGGCAGCTGCAACGTTATCGTTGATCGCCTGGGTGATCGCCAACAAACTGTTGATCTGTAACTGTTTGAGACTGACATCCCGCTCCAGTTTTTCGATGCGCGACAAGGTTCGTTTTATTTCGTGCAATTCGGGCATGAACCGTTCTTTGACAAAAGTTTGCAGTATCAAGTTCAGAGTGACAAGTTACAGAATACCTACATGCCAAATGCTGCTTGATATTGCGCTTTTCACTTGCCCTCTGCCAGAAGGAATAGTATTGTAATTCAGCCCGAAGGTACACAGGCGCAGATTTTCCGGGCGTCTTTTCAAATAAAAAGGAAAACTTGGTGAAATTTGCGGCCACAAACTCGTTGCCGACCTGACCATTTATCGTTTTTTACAAGCAAAAACATCTAAATCAGCGCCAAAACTTTCGGCAACGACTTCACGAACAACTCAAAATTTATGGAAGACGTACATGCAATTATGTCCGAAGCGGAGGCCCACATGAAAAAGGCCCTCGAGCACCTTGACCACGAACTCGTCAAAATTCGTACCGGGAAAGCCTCTACCAGCCTGGTGGCAGACCTCAAGGTGGACTATTACGGCCAGCCCGTGCCGATCACACAGGTGGCCAACCTCCAGATCAGCGACGCGCGCACCATCGTGATACAGCCCTGGGAACGCAACATGGTGGGGCCTATTGAACGCGTGATCATCAATGCCAACCTTGGCATTACCCCGCAAAATGATGGCGAGCAAATCCGGCTTTCTGTACCGCCGCTCACCGAAGAGCGCCGCAAAGAATTGGTGAAAAAAGCCAAGCATGTGGGCGAAGAGAGCAAAGTCGGCGTGCGCACGGCTCGCCACAAAGCACTTGAGCATCTTAAAAAGGCGATAAAAGATGGGCTGCCAGAAGACATGGGCAAACGCAAGGAAACAGAGTTGCAAAACCTCACGAACAAATATGTGGAACTCACTGAAGCTGTAGTGGGCCATAAAGAGAAGGAAATCATGACTGTCTGAGCATGAAGTGATAAAGTGATGAAGCGATGGAGTGATCTTTTGATCCTGCTCGCCCCAAATCACTTCATCGCTTCATTGCTCCATCACTTCATAAAAAATGAACTTAGACAAATATCTCGTAGTACCCGGCGCTCCCGGCGTACACAAACTTGTGAGCAGCCGTGCCAACGGCGTCATTATTGATGACCGCAAGGAAGGCCGCACCCGCTTCGTGCCCGTGCGCCAACAGCAGATCACCCCGCTCGCCACGGTAGCCGTTTATACTTTCACCGAAGAAGGTGAAAACACGGTGCCGCTCGTGGAGGTGTTCCAAAAAATGCTCGACCTGCACGACACCACTCCCCCTGCCGACCCCAAAGCCAGCAGCCCTGAGTTGCGCGCTTATTTTACGGCCGTGCTCCCCGATCACGACCGTGACCGGGTACACATCGGCGACATCCAGAAATGTATCAAATGGTACAATTTTATGCGCGAACACGGCATTTTTGAAGAGGCCAAACGCGAAGCGGAGAAGATAGCTGCAGAGAAGGCGGAGGAGGAGAAAGCGGAAGGTTCACCCGCCGTAGCCGAGGCGAAGGAGGGGGTTGAAGCAGTAGAAACAGAACCTGCAAAAAAGAAGCCTGCTAAGAAAGCTGCTGCCGCAACATCGGAAGCCGAGGATGAGAAAACTGCAAAAAAAGTGGCTAAAGCCAAGAAGTAAGGGAGCTGTGGCTGCGCCAAAAATTCAGGTTGAAAGTCCGTTGCGGAATTACATTTTGAATCCCGTACAATCCTTTAGGGTTTTAAAACTTACGGTATGTACACAAGTCCATAAAGTACGATGAATACGAGGCGTGACAATTTTTTGACAGGATTTACAGAATAAACAGGGAGGCTCGGCGGTATCGCCGACTTCGTAGCATGGATATTTTTGGTAGATAATTACTTCAAATCAATGATCAGAGCAAGTCGGCGAAGCCGACACCATCCTGTTTATCCTGTACATCCTGTCAAAAAACACGATTAGTGGGGAAAGGAAAGATGTGTACATACCGTAGGTTTTAAAACCGTATAGGATTTAATTGTCCAGAAAGGAGAATATTATTTGTTTCGCTCAAAAATTTCAAATAAATTTTTGGTAAAACCTCATCAATGCAGACCAAAACAATGCTTCAAGTAGCATTTTAACAATGCACAAAATCTTACCGCATTTCAAGTCTTCCGCCCTCCCGTCGCTCTTAATCCTCTTTATTGCATTCCTTACCCAGCCCATCCAGGCCGACGCCCAATGTGGCGCTCCCATTACTGTTTTCCCTTACCACGAGGACTTTGAAGTTTCCCAAGGCGCTTGGGTATCTGGCGGCACGGGCAATGACTGGGCCTGGGGCGCGCCGGCCAAACCAACCATCAACATGGCTGGGGCCGGGCTTAATTGCTGGGTTACGGGAGGTTTGACGGGCTCGTTTTATACTTTGGGACAGCGTTCTTTTGTGGAAAGTCCCTGTTTTGATTTCACACAGCTTCCCCATCCGTATATCCATTTCAAAATCTGGTGGGAATCAGAACAGCGCTTTGATGGGGGCAATTTGCAGTATTCGCTCGACAACGGCACCATCTGGATCAATGTCGGCAGTGCCAACGATGCGACAGATTGCCTCAACGACAACTGGTACAA
>JANMME010000524.1:0-5158 GCA_031373015.1 Saprospiraceae bacterium | reverse complement strand
CCCAGTATCTGGCACCCAGCAGGATAAAAAACATGACCGTCTATTCAAAGAACTAAGGTTGGGGGCATAACATTATGTCATGGCTAAATGGGCATAAGTTTATGTCGCACCACAAACTTGGAAAGTCTGGGGTTCCCGCCTTCGACCCCGCCTGCCGAGCCTTCCTGCCCGCCAAGGCTTGTCAGGCGGGGGCAGGCAGGAAGGCTCGGCGGGTAAAGGGGGTAGGGAAATGGGTTCGGGTGTAAGGTAAAAACCTTTGCAGCATGATTCAAAAAAGCCCAATCACTACAAAACCTTGGTTTATGCGAGAAAATTCTGGAAAGCACACAAGACAATACTTACCTTTGTGCCGGAGTGCAAGTCACCTCGGTTTCATAAACCCGCTTCATGTGGAGGTTGCCAGTATTGGCACGGTGCCAAGGACATTTGCACTCTTTTTATTTTATGGCAAATGCGCCTGTTTTGGAGAGGTCGAACGGATTGTCGGCATCGTAAATCTCGCCGTGTCCATCGTTTCCATACACATCGTAAATCTCTACGAATTTGTGCTCCAGCGCCTTGAAATAGCGGCGGTCTTCTTCCTTCGTGATGTAGCGTTTCAAGGCCCAAAGCAGATAGTCCACCACACTCAATTCTGGAAATTCAGCACTCGGCGTGATTCGGCACATGAACCTCGTTGCATCGTGCCGCTTGCTCTGCACGGCAAGCGCCTTTTTCAGGGCTTGTTCAAAGCGGTCAAGCGTGTTGCTTTGGCGTTCGCTGAGGTAAAGCGAGTAATTGCCCTCGGGCAAAAAGTCGAACCGAGTGAGCAATTTGTTCAAGACATCGAAGTAAAACTCGGCAGCGTTCCCGTTGTGTTTGCTGTGAAAAATCTCCGGGTTTTTGCGCCCAATGACGACGTGCATCTTGATGTCATCCAGCCTGCGCAGCAGCTCGATGAATTTCAAGCGTACCTCGAAATGGTCTTTCGAGGCATGCAAAAACCAATCTGGCTGTCGAACGCTGAAAATGGTGTTGAACAAATCGTCGGCCAGGATCTCCCTCTGAAAATCCAGCACTTTTTCCCGGAGCGCCCGACGGTCGCCTGTCACAGCCATGCCCAACATGAGGACAGGCTCGAAATCGGGTTTGTCCCAAAGAGGCCGCTTGCCTTTTGCGTAAAAGGCGGGGTTGCCGGACTCGTCAATGAAGAGAGAGGTTTGGGCCATAGAAAATGCTATTCATTCCAAAAATATTGTGACTTGCTGCAAATATAAAACAATTTGATTTATATTTGCAAGCGGCTGACAAGGATTTTAATAAAAGTGTTTTTTGACAATCTACCTAGCCAGTCGGACATGGGTTTGCAGGATTGCGAATCAAGGGGGAGGTGGTAGTATTTTGACTTAGGAGAGATTTTGCTGGGGTACAGAATAGACTTTCCAAGTTTTAAACTTGGAAAGTCTGGGGTTCGGTAGGGGGTAGGGAAATCAGTTCGGCGGATGGGAGATGACCTTTGCTGGGCAAGACAGGGACTTGAAATTGGCATTCAAGCTAAAAATAGTATCACATGAAAATAGACATCGGCATCCTCTTTCAAAAACCAGAAAAAGTGGTAAAGGCTGTGCTGACCGTTGAGCCGTTAGCTCCGCTTTCAATGGTCAGCACTATGCCCGGCTCATTTTACAAAACCCTTGATGTGCCTTCCAAATATCACTTGTGCGGTGCGTTTGAGAACGCTTTGGGCTGGCACTTCGATGAGAATTTTAAAAATAGAGAACTCGGAAAAGAGGGGAAGAAAGAGAATCTACGGACCCAAATCAGGAAACGAGTGCTGGCCCATTTTAAAAAACAGAAGACCGAGTTGCCCACATGGGCAGAGTCGGAAGTAGGCTATGAGCCACTCATAGCCCATCTGTTTGAAGTTGGCTTAGTCATTAAGCCCGCCTTGATTCGCTACAAGGATTTGTGGAAGCAGATGCGCAAACGGAATGACGCTTACTCGCATCCAAATGGGACGATGAATCTGAGTTTCGACCTCATCCCATTGAAAATGGGTCTCGTTCGCAACGATAATGGCACAGTAACAAATGATGCCATTGCGGAATTTTTCGAGGCCCACACAGACGGATACCCCATGTACTACACTTCGGCAGGAAGCCGTGAATTCGTAGTGGCAATTTTGGGGAGCTATCAAATCGGCATGGGCATGACAGAAGGCCTCTTTGAAGCACTTGAAACAGCATTTTCTGAAAACAATATTGCCTACCTCGGCACCAACGAAGGCTGGGTTAACCTTAAAATTCATCGGCCATGAATGACTTTCCTCACTTCTACGCTCGCTATGGATTGGCTTTGGCACTGGTAGACAAAGGAAGTACGGCTGACACACGCAGCCTTTCCCCTGCCGATTTTTCCAAGCTTCTTGAAACAGGTCTTTTGAAGTTCCGGGTAAAACCTGCCGAAGATTGGAAAGGAAAGGAGAAAATCGGGTATCAGGTTGTGAAACTCAAAGAAGGAAAGCCGCAGATGGGCATCTTCTTGTCGCCAGCAATTACTACTTCAGATAAAGCAGCCCAAGGCCTTTGGGGAAAAGTCGAAGAATTTAAAGAGAAATTGGCCAGTAAAGAACCCGTGGATTTTTACAAAAAGGAGTCAGCCAAGCAAAGTTTTGCTCCTACTGCTGGCGAATACAATAATGGTAAATCGTCTCGTCAGACCGCCAGTATTACACTAATAGAGGCTATCTGCTGCGCGATAACGACCGTCAGCCCAGATAAACCTGCCTTCGCCCAGGTCACGATTAAAGACAAAAAGCCCAGTTACAGCAACACGACTATTCTCCCTGATCTTCCCGTGAAGGAGTTGCGGAATTTTATCACGGTCTTCCGAAGGGTTTCTATGTTCAAAACCGAAAATCTCTTGGAGGGCAGAGTCTTTCGTAACAACGACAAAGGCAAGGTGACTGAAAAGCTAACCCGCCCGCTAATTTTCAACGGCAATTTCCCCCATGCCCCTAAAAGCAAAGCGTTAAGCGCTTTGGCTTTGTTGGGCGCAATCGGGGAATGGGCAAAAGAATCGAATGAAACTGGCTTGGCAGAAGATGTACTCCGGAGCCTTGAAACTTGCCCCATCTACATCATCAACGCTGATACGACCCGGGTCACGGAGTACAACCATTTCGTAGTCAAACTGGCGCGTGAAGATAGATTGAGTAGTATCATTGACAGCATCTACTACATTGTTCCTTATAGATGGAATCGAAAATCAGACCCAAAAGAAAAAGACCGTGACCGAGAGAAAGTTGCCTTTTTTGCTTCCCGGTTTCTTCATCTCTTTGATGAAATGGGCTTCCGGGAGTTTCTTGCCATTCGGGCAGAGTACCCCTCACAACTCGAAATTTTATTCAAAACCTTTTTTATGGAGAAAAAATTGATTGACCCGCAAGTCGTCACCTCGGCGCGGCATCTCGGCGCATGGCTGAATAACATTGCCTATCGAGTTGCCGCCAAAGAAGCCCCAGACAACATCCGGGAAACAAAAGCCAAAATCTTGATCGAGTTGGAAAGTTCGGCTTTCTCAGCGAAAACTGGCAGTGCCCTCATTGGCCAAACGGTCACTCGCGCTGGGCGGCTTTCCCAGACCGACGCTCCCAGCGAAGCGCAACTTTTCATGGAGAAGACCATCAGTGGCGAGCTTGAACTTCGGGAAGCCCAGCAAATGCTCATGGCTTTCTCGCGTCTGCGCAGCAAGTTCGAACCCAAACTTGCTTCGACTGAGAGTACCCAAACGGATGAACCCGATGAAGAACCTGAAGACTTCTCGGATGCCCAAGACAACGCATAACCCAAATTCTTTCACTTCAAAATCATTACAAAAAGATGAACAACATCAAAGGGATCCTCGTCTCCATGCTCGTACCCATGGAAAACCACATGGCCAATGGCGGTGAAAAACTGCTCGGCAATGCCTCTTCTATCAAGCGCCGCCCAGATGAAAAGGTTTACATCTCCGGCCAAATGCAGCGCCACGCTTTATTCTCGGCTATGGATCGTCTGAACTTGACTGATGCTGCGAAAGGCCAAACCTTTATCTCCAACGGTGACGGTGTGACCAACAAAATTGAAACTGACCTGCGCGCCGACATGGGTGGCTTTCTCCACACCTCGAAAGGCGATTATTCCGGGCGTCGCACGGCTCCACTGACAGTTACACCCGCAGTCGCGCTCGAAAAAAGCGAGGTGGGACGAGACTTGCTGATTCGCATTAAACAGAACGAAGGCGGCGAAAAAGACCAAGCCCTTGCCACCCGCGAGTTCAGCCAAAGCGACATGATGCACATGAACTTCTTTCTAGACATCACTACGCTGAGCATCTCCAAGGCTTTCCGCTACGAAAAAGAGTTTCACATCGAAACGCTCTATTTCAAACACGCGAACGAGGCAGAGCGGAAGCGGCGTGTCCGGCTCTTTTTGGAAGCCACCCGCTCCATCAATGACTACGCTAACCAAGCCCGCAATGCGGTCAGCGGAGAGCCGCAACAAGTTCTTATTGTCCTCGACCCTAAGTTGAGTCGGAAAGCCAGCCGCTATTTCGCAGACAATGCAACAGAAGTTGAAAAGAAAAACATTCTTGAAGAACTCGGCGAGCGCAGTGCAATCCATTTCATCGGGGATGACACCGAAGGAGAAATCAGCGTCAACGCTGCCTACAAAAAGGCGCTTGAATTGCTGGAAACCTCTACACTTTTTGACCCATGTGGCGGGGACGCATCAATCAAAACCTTCGCCGAAGCCTTTGAATGAACATGAAAACCATTTTAGGCAAGCCTTCCGGCATCACTTTGGAAGACCACGTTGCTCACGTTATAGCAGAAGCAGAGGTGCTCTTGCAAACCTTTCCGTTTGCGATTGACAAGTACGCTCAACTGTCCGGCGGGAAAAGTTTGACGAAGTGGCTGCTTGCTGCGACCAAGTATCACGACGATGGAAAGAAGCACTCGAAATGGCAAGACGCTTGTCAACTTGACCATCAGGCATTCCTGACTTGGCGGACGCGCAGGGGCGACGGCACATTCAAGGAATTTGAAAAAGACCAGCCAGAACTGGCTGGAAAGCATTTGCGGGAAGCGGGTATTCGCCATGAAATTGCTTCGGTGTGGATGCACCGAGACCATGAC
>JANMME010000424.1:0-5230 GCA_031373015.1 Saprospiraceae bacterium | reverse complement strand
TCTCTGCCGTTGTTGGCGTCCCCGCCAACAACAACGGCGGAGCGAAATGTCAATCTTCTCAATTTTCCGTTTTTGCAGTGTTGCAAAATTCGGGGCGATTCATGTTTGTGCGAAAGTTTGAAATGCATCCCTTTGCTATTGGACGCACTTATACGGTTCATAAACAAGTTAGTCTTTTAGTTTTTTGATTTGCTCATACAATTCCCTTTCTGCTTCCGAAATTTGGCGCGGTATCTCCACCATAATCTCCACATAAAGGTCGCCATATTTGTCCACAGCATCATAAACGGGCATACCCAAACCCCGCATACGCAACACCGCCCCATTTTGTGTGCCAGGCTGAAGGGTCATTATTTTTTCTCCGTGCATGGTTTGAACCCTGGCTTTGCCTCCCAACACTGCCGTAACAAGATCAACCGATTGCTTGCAACGGAGGTCGTTGCCCGTGCGGGTGTAGCGCGGGTGAGGCGCGATGCGAATGTTGAGCAATAGATCTCCGTTTTTTCCGCCATTTTGGCCCGCTTGCCCTTTGCCGCGCAAACGAAACTGCTGCCCTTCGCGGACCCCTTTTTTGAGCGTGAGCCGGTATTGTTCTTCTGCGCCAATACTTATCATTTTCGACATACCAGCAAAGGCATCTTCTAAGGAAATCTGTACCTCCGCCTCCAAATTGCCGCCGTTTCTAACCCTGGGGCCTCTGCTGCGCCCGCCCATCGAGCCACCAAAAAACTGGCTGAAAAGGTCCTCAAATCGCTCGTCGTTCTCAAAATCGCTTGATTCAAAAGTGAACGGTGGTGGTTGTCCCCCCGGACGCTGTCTTCCTGCTTGCCCGCCTGGACGGCTACCCGGGCCGCCTTGTTGCACTTGCTCCCAATTTTCACCATAGCGGTCGTACAGTTTGCGTTTTTCCGGGTCAATCAACACACTGTTCGCTTCGTTGACGGCTTTGAATTTTTCCTCGGCGGCTTTATCTCCCTTGTTCTTATCGGGGTGGTACAACAATGCCAACTTGCGGAAGGCTTTTTTTATGTCCTCCGGGGTGGCACTTCGTTCAATACCAAGTATTTTATAATAGTCTTTAGCAGCCATATTGATTGCAAAGTTATTCTGGGTACGAGCCTGCATTGCTGATAATCGTCATCTATGTCAGAGACCTGCGTCATGTCCCATTGTGTTCTCTTTAGGGCAACTTTGTCTACAATTAAAATGAAATGCTATGCCCGTTTACATCAAAAAGTTTTCTGAAATATCCATCCAAGACCTGCCGCTGGTAGGTGGCAAAAACGCTTCGCTGGGTGAAATGTTCTCCCAACTCACCCCCAAAGGTATCCTAGTTCCCGATGGTTTTGCCATTACCGCCGATGCATACCGATTGTTTTTAAAAGAAAACAAAATGCATCAACGATTGGAGGCCATTGTTGAAAGATTGGACAAAACCAATTTTTCGAACCTCGACGAGATTGGACAGCAAGCCCGGGATCTGATCCAAAACGCTCCGCTCCCTTTGTCGGTCATAGCTGAAATTGAGCAATCCTTTCGGGATTTGTGCGCCCGAGAAGGCGGCGACATATCGTTGGCCGTGCGTAGCAGTGCCACGGCAGAAGATTTGCCATCGGCCAGTTTTGCCGGGCAGCTGGAGAGTTTTTTGAACATCGCCGGCGAGGAGGCTCTGGTGAAAACCGTGCATCGCTGCTTCACTTCCCTGTTCACCAATCGCGCCATCAAATACCGTGAGGATCAGGGCTTTGGCAATGCGGACGTGGCTATTTCGGTCGGGGTACAAACCATGGTGCGCTCCGATTTGTCGGCTTCCGGCGTAGCCTTCACGCTCGACCCCGATACGGGTTTCGACAAAGTAATCGTCATCAACAGCATTTACGGCCTCGGCGAAAACATCGTGCAGGGCCGTTCCACACCCGATGAATTCGTGCTGTTCAAACCGCATATCGGGGCGGGCTTCAACCCTATTTTTCAAACAAAACTGGGCGAAAAAGAATGGACGATGATTTATGCCCAAGCGGAAAAAACGGGCGAACCGACCGAAAACGTGCAGACTCCCGTCCTCAAACGCGAAATTTTTTCGGTTTCGGAAGCCGATGTAGCGATGCTCGGAAAATGGTGCGTTAAAATAGAGGAACACTACCAAAAACCCATGGACATCGAATGGGCAAAAGACGGGCAAACGGGCAAACTGTACATCGTGCAGGCACGCCCGGAAACCGTTCATTCCAAAGAGAAAAAGCAAGGCGCTGCCACCGTTCGGAGTTTTCAAATCAAATCAAAAGGCAAAAAACTCACGGAAGGCATCGCATTAGGCGAAAAAATTGCCGTCGGAAAAGCACGTCTGTTGCGCTCGCCGCAGGAAGCACATCTGTTGCAAGAAGGCGAGGTGCTGGTGACCGACATCACTAACCCCGACTGGGACCCGATCATGAAACGCGCTGCGGCCATCGTGACCAACAAGGGTGGGCGCACCAGCCATGCCGCCATTGTCGCCCGGGAGCTGGGCACGGTAGCCATCGTGGGGTGCGGCAATGCCACCGACAAAATCCACGACGGCGACATGATCACGGTTTGTTGTGCTGAAGGCAAAACCGGGTTCATTTACGAAGGAAAAGCCGAGTGGACGGTGACCGAAAAGGATATTTCAAACCTGAAAATGCCCAAAACGGCCCCTATGCTCATTTTGGGCGACCCATCGCTGGCATTCCAGCAGTCCTTTCTGCCTAATCGGGGGGTGGGTTTGTTGCGCATGGAATTTCTCATCACGCACCATATCAAGGTGCATCCGCTGGCGCTCACCCGGTTTGAGGAAATCACGAACCTGGGCATTCGGGAAAGCATTGCCGACCTGACACGGCATTATCGCGATAAGAAAGAATACTTCGTGGACAAACTCGCGCAGGGCGTGGCCACTATTGCGGCCGCTTTTCACCCACACGATGTTATTGTCCGAATGAGCGATTTCAAGAGCAACGAATACGCCAACCTGATCGGCGGGCAACAATTCGAGCCCGTGGAAGAAAATCCGATGATCGGTTTTCGGGGCGCGTCCAGGTATTATTCACCGCTTTACAAAGACGGTTTCGCGCTGGAATGCAAGGCGATGAAAAAAGTGCGGAACGAAATGGGGTTCACCAACGTAAAACTGATGATCCCTTTCTGCCGCACCGTAGAAGAAGGTAAACAAGTGCTGAAAACCATGCAGGAATTTGGCCTCGAACAGGGCGAAAACGGCCTTGAAATCTATGTGATGGTTGAGATCCCGAGCAACGTGCTCATGGCGGATGAATTCGCCGAAGTGTTCGATGGCTTTTCCATCGGCTCCAACGATTTGACACAACTCACCCTCGGCCTCGACCGCGATTCTGCGCTGGTGAGCAGTCTTTTCAACGAAAAAAATCCGGCGGTGATGCGGCTTATCGCCACGGCCATCCGAACAGCGCGCCGCAAAGGCATCAAAATTGGTCTCTGCGGACAAGCGCCCAGCGATATGCCGGAGTTCGCACAATTCCTGGTGAATGAAGGCATTGACAGCATCTCCTTCAACGCCGATGCGCTCATCAAAGGCATCGAAAACATGGTAGCAGCAGAGGCATCAGAGCCACATGAAAAAATGCAGATCGTGGAGGAGATGCCTTTGATGGAGCGCGACCATAATTATGTGAAAGAAGTGCCCGCCACCAACCCGGAATGGGAGCAGGGCGGGGATGATCTGGTGTTTTATAAGTGAACAAATCAAGTATATAAATCATGAAAAAAGCACTCTTTCTTTTCTTGTTATCCTTCGGGCTAACCTCCAGTCAATTGTCGGCTCAGACTTATCTGAATTCAAGGCAGTTTTTTGGCTTAGGCACAACTTATCCATTGGGTGTTGTAGTCACCGGAGGTGGATATGGGGCAAACTTGATTGGAGTCTTTCTGACTGGGCTGGTTTGGAATTGGGGCTCGACGCCAATGTTGGTGAAGACATCTCCTATATTGGCATAGCTCTGATAGGAACAATCGGTAGATTCCAATAGTAGTTTGTCTGCCCTTTAATAAAAACACTTACTTTAAAATCTCCTATTCATGAATACCACATTCAGAAGTGTAGTTCTCGTGTTCTTATTGCTCTCAATTTCCAGCAAACTCCCTGCCCAGCTTGCCGCCATTCGCGACACCTTGCAGGTAAATTCAATCCATGCCAGCGTCCAATCCAACGGCGCCTTTTTTCAAGGCGGGGCGAATGGGCAATTTCTGGTGTCGGCTACCTCTGGCGCTGCGCCTTCTATTTCCCTGATGAGATCGGCGGGCCTGTGGCTGGGCGGTCGGGACTCTGCGGGCATCCTCCGGTTGTCGGCCCAGATGAACAACGAAAACGGCAAAACGGATTTTTATCCCGGCATCCTAAGCCAGGATGGGATTCCTGACCCCGAGTTTAACCTGATTGCAGGGGTGACCCGCGAACAGGTGGAGGCACACAAAGCCAACCCGGGAAGCATGATCCCGGCCATTTACGGCTGGCCAGGAAAGGGGAATCCGTTTTTTTCTAATTACCACAATTTTGATTTGCCGTTTAACGAAAGCTCGCTGGCAGGTTTCTACGACACCTTTGGAAATGGCCAGTACAACCCCCTTGATGGCGACTATCCCTCGCTCGAAGTGCGCGGCTGCCCGCTCAAATACAATGCCGATGAGGAGTTGTGGTTTCCCTTCCACGATGTTGGGGCCCACACTCAATCTGGCGGGGAGCCTTTGAACATGGAAATCCAAACCGAATTTTTTGGCTTCAATTGTCAGGAAGGTTCCCCCGTTGACCGGGTGGTCTTTGTGAAGTACAAACTGATAAACCGAAATACCATTCCGCTCTTTTCCAGCTATTTCGGCATATTTTTGGATTTTGAGATCGGCAATGGCGGCGATGATTTCATTGGTTGTGACCCTCTACGGAGGATGGCTTATGCTTACAACGGCGACGATCTGGACGAAGGTGGATTTGAAAATACGCCACCGATTATGGCCGTTGACTTGCTCCGTGGTCCGTTAAATGGTGAAACAGGTGAAGAAATTGATGCGTGGCATTTTGTGCCTGTGGATGATTCTAATCTCAACGACCCGGAGCAATATTACAACTTGCTTGCGGGCCATCACCCGGATGGTACTCCCTTCCCGAACAATGGCCTGATGTACACGGGCGACCCGCTCAATCCTGCCCAATGGTCGGAAGTGAGCGACGGCAACACACCGG
>JANMME010000830.1:0-2613 GCA_031373015.1 Saprospiraceae bacterium | reverse complement strand
CCTCGCCATTCTTAACGGAGAATACGGAGTATGCCGTTGCCGGTACGCGTTTCAGTTATCCCATGGACGACGATGACTCGAATCCCGACGTGGGCATCGGCACTTACAAGCAGAACTTCAAAGGCACCGTATCCTTCATTGGCATTGACAAAGAAAGTGGTCGCATGGGTGTCAGTTTTCAGGTGCTGTTGCCAGGCGTGAATTTTGACTTGAGCCGCGGCGGACGCGGGCCCTCGCACGACTGGTTCTTCTTCTCATGCTACAATACCGAACAGGCTAATACGCTGCTTGAAGTGAATGCTTCGCAGAAGGACAAGGACTTCATCATGGCCCTAAACTGGAAAAAATGTGAGGAGTATGTGAAGGCAGGCAAAGGCAAGAAATCTAAAGTGAGCTATGCCCACAACGTCTTTGACGAAAAAACGCAAACGGCCACTTCGACCATTGAACACGAGACCATCGTGCTCGATCCAAAGGAATTGAAAGACATCGTGTACTTCATGCCTTGTCCAAAATCTCCCCACGGCTGCGACGTAGATCCCACGGGCGAGTACATCTGCGGTTCTGGCAAATTGGCTGCGGTGATCCCGGTATTTTCTTTCAGCAAAATCCAGAAAGCGATCGCCGACAAGAGTTTTGAAGGTGATTTCGACGGTATCCCTGTGCTGAAATACGATGCAGTATTGCACGGCGAAGTGAAAAAGCCGGGCCTTGGCCCATTGCACACAGAATTCGATGGGAAAGGGTTTGCCTACACTTCTTTCTTTGTCTCTTCCGAAATTGTGAAGTGGAACATTGAAAAACTCGAAGTGGTGGATCGCGTGCCGACTTATTACTCCATCGGTCACCTTTGCATCCCCGGCGGCCCAACCCGCAAACCTTGGGGCAAATACGTGATCGCCTACAACAAGATCACCAAAGACCGCTATCTTCCTACTGGACCAGAACTCACGCAGTCTGCCCAGTTGTACGATATCAGCGGCGACAAAATGAAACTCCTGCTTGACTTCCCGACCACTGGTGAGCCCCATTACGCAGAAGCCATTCCTGCCAGCCTGATTACACCGAAGTCCGTCAAGATTTACAAAATCGAAGACAATAATCACCCTTACGTTTCCAAAGGCGAGAAGGAGGCCAAGGTGTTCCGCGAAGGAAACAAGGTCCACGTCAACATGACCTCCATCCGCTCGCACTTTATGCCCGACAACATCGAGGGCGTGAAACTCGGCGATGAGGTGTATTTCCACGTCACCAACCTCGAACAAGACTGGGACGTTCCACATGGCTTTGCGATAAAAGGCGCCAATAACGCTGAATTGCTGATCATGCCAGGTGAGACCGCTACCCTCAAATGGGTGCCAGATCGCGTAGGTGTTGTGGCGTTCTATTGCACCGACTTCTGCTCTGCCCTCCACCAGGAAATGCAAGGCTATATTCGGGTATCTCCACGTGGCTCCAACACTGCGCTGACTTTCAGCACGGGGAATAAGGCAGAACCGACGGGAGCGACGAAATAATGTTGAGATGGTTGAGCATGTTGAGGGGTTGAGCATGTTGAGATCAGCACTCAACATGCTCAACCAACTCAACCCTCAACCCCTCAACATCTCAACCATTTCACACATGACACTTAGCAAAACAACCCGCATCCTTCTTGGGGTGGCGAGCCTGGCGCTTATCATTACCTATTTTGTGCCATTGTGGCAAATATTGCTCTGGGCGCCGCAGTATCCGGAGGGCTTGACCATGAAGATATGGATGAACACTTTGACAGGTCAGGTAGACATTATCAATGGCCTGAACCACTATATCGGCATGAAGCATATCAGTGTTGATATGTTCCCGGAATTCCATTATTTGGGTATTTTGGTAGGTTTCCTGATGGCCGTGGGCCTGGCTGCAGCAGTATTTGGCAGCCCGCGTATCTTATTCTTTTTCACGTTTTTATCATACGTCTATGCCGTAGCGGCTATGTGGGATTTTTGGCGTTGGGGCTACGAATATGGCCACAACCTTGACCCAAAGGCAGCCATCATCGTACCTGGTATGTCCTATCAACCACCTTTGATCGGCTATAAAAACCTGCTCAATTTCACCTCCTACTCTGGCCCTGATACGGGGGCCTGGATTATTATCGGGGTATGTTTGTTGGCAACGGTGCTTTGGTGGTGGGAGTTTTTTAAAGGCAGAAAGTTGGCTCGCTTGTCAGGCACCAAGACTGGCAAAGCAGCATTGGTGGCAGCAGCAGTTGCACTAATGTCATTCACATCCTGCGCCACTGGCCCGGAACCCATTCGTTATGGGAAAGACAATTGTCACCACTGCAAAATGACGCTCACCGACAAACGTTTCGGCGCAGAAATCGTGACCCAAAAGGGTAAGGTGTACAAATTCGATGACCTCAACTGTTTGGCCAATTTCCTGAAATCGGGTGAAGTATCGCTCGAAAACATCGCCCAAACATTAGCCGTAGATTTCAAAAAGACGGGGACGTTTGTAGCGGTAGAAAAAGCGTATTTCCTGCAAAACGAAGCCATCAAGAGCCCGATGCGTGGCGATGTGGCGAGTTTTTCAGACAAAAATGATTTGGAAGCGGTGAGGGCGGAAATTGGT
>JANMME010000823.1:0-8293 GCA_031373015.1 Saprospiraceae bacterium | reverse complement strand
GTTTTTCCGGATGTACCTCATTGACTAAGAACCTTTAAGCGCTCCATCATGGAATCGGCTTGACGGAGTATAGGGTAATCGGGAGACGTTTCTTCAACTATCTGCTGACGTACTTCCATGGCTGGCCCAAACTGCCTTTTTTGAACCAATGTGAAAAGTTTTTCCACCAGTTCGGCCATGTGTTTTGGATACTTGGGCGTGTCCATGACCTCTTCCAAAATGGCATTGGTGTCCATGCCTTTTGGATTGCTCGATAGTTTGAACACTTCGCCGTCTTTGAGCAGAAAAATGTCCTCGCTATCTACGCTGCTCAGCACTTGTGGCGAATGGGTGCTGAGAAGAAATTGAATATTCGGGAAGGTTGCCAGTAGTGCAGGAATGACTTCTCGTTGCCATTTGGGGTGGAGGTGGAGCTCTATTTCGTCAATGAGGACGATGCCGCGCCCTTCAAGCGGGTCTGACAATCCGGGATTAGCAATGGAGAGGCGGCGAGCGATATCGCAGACGACCATGAGGAGCATTTTTTCGCCATCGGAGAGTTGTTCGAGACGGAAGTCTTGACTGTTTTTAGAAATGAGGAGGGAGGAGGAAAAGCCTGCGAGCGCAAAATTAAATGCTTTAGGCAATGCTCGTTCTACGCGCAAATTCCCATAGGAAGGTTCTTTGAGACATTGAAAAAAGTTTAAAATGGCTTTTCTAATTACTTGAAGACGGGGATTCGTGGCATCAAAATTTCGCTCCTTTTTTATCAGTTCGTTTTCCTTGTCTTCTTCGTTTCTGAACCAATTTACGAATTCGGTAAAGTTTGTTATTTTTTTGGAAAAGGCATTTTCGTAAGCGGCAAATTGGGGTGCTTCGTAGGTCTGTTCCTCGTTTGAAGATTCGTAATTGTTATCAAAAAAACGGTTGGCTCGGTAATAGAGCAATGTAGAGATTGATGCAGTTTCTTTGTTTGCTATAATTTCTGAACGGAGTTCTTGTGTGAAATAGCCTAGGGAATCTAGGCCAATCCCATGTTTGGAGTCTAAATTCTCAGCATGACACTCCGCCTCAACGATATTGTTGTGGCCGGTATCAAAATAAGCGCGATTGTATGAAGCATCAGACTTGAGATTTATATCAGATGGATAAATCCTGTAAACAGCACTAGAAAGATCTCTTGTAGTTAAGATTATTGAATTGTAATTCAAAAACATCGCCACCAAATCCAACAACGACGACTTCCCCTGCCCGTTCACTCCAATAAAAACAGCGAGGTTTGACTCCGGGAATTCGACCGTGGCCTGACGAAAAACCCTGAAGTTGTTGATTTCTAATTTCTTGATCTTCATGGCACAAAAATAAGGTTTCTTTAGCGAAAATGGACATCACAAGCCTCTAAGTCTCGCCTCACATTTAGCCAGTTCCTTTCGCACATACTCGCTCGGCAGTTCGTAGATTTTCAGCGCGTATTGCAGATCCGCTTCGTCGGAAGGGTGGCTGGGCAAGAGTTGTTTCATGCGCCGGAGATTGCGCAGCGCCTGACCCCAAACTTTTGCCTCTACGAAAGACTCGTATTCGCGCTGGCTGATTTTGAATTCACGCGCCAGGGTAAGGTTCGCATTATAAATGCGTTTCCCGATCAAATCAGCCTTTGCATCTATGAGCTGGCGGCGCACGCGCCAATCGTTTTTCAAGGTATCATGCGAAAATTGAGCATTCAGCGACTTATATAATTTCAACGAATCTTCCGCTAAGCGGTAATGCTTGAGCGCAGTAGCATAGTTGTTGACCAGCATCAATGAGTCAGCAAGGTTGAAGTTGCTCTCCACTGCTTTATAGGCTATGTGGAACCGTTTGACCAACTCATATTCGGCACACACATCTTGGCGCGGTTTGGTGCGTTCGAGTATCCAGCAGCGGCGGGGGTGGGCAATCAATTCGGTGTAAGCGTGGTCTGCTGCATTGTAAAGTTCGTTGTGGACGTAAAATTCGGCCTGTTTGAGCTGGCTTCTTGCGTTGTCCACATATTCGTTGATGAACCAAAGGGCAAATCCGAGGGAAACCAACAAAGAAAGAAAAGAGGTGACTGCCACGGTCCTGGCCAGTTTGCGTTGGCGACGGGTCATGATGAGCTCGGCCTGCATTGCCTCGCGCTGTCTGGCTTCTTCGGCCAGTTGTGCCTGATATTCGGCCTTTTGGCGGTCGGCTTGCTCCTTGTCGCGGCGGGTATTGCGCGATTCGATGATGGCAGGCAAAAGCGTGTCGTGGCTGATTTCGTAGTAAAAATCGTCGAGCCGGGGTTCTTTGCGCAGCAGGCGGCTCTTATCCACCAAGGTATCGAGGAAATCGGGCGACACATGGAAATCACTGATGAGCGTGTCGTCCACCACGCTGTTGCGGCGGTTGCCTGGCGTGATGAGGCTTTCTTCGATCAAGCGACGGGCTGTATCGTGGAGTTCGTTTATGGGCTTGGCCGTCAGGGCTTTGTCGAGCAGCGAAACAGGGGCGCCTTGTTGTGTTTTTTGCAACATGCGCTCCAAATATGCCTTGGGAAAAACCCGGAGCTGGTTTTGGTAAAAATTGCGGATCGAATTGCGCAAGCCTTCTTTGCCTTCATAGAAGGGGGTGTCCACCTCAAAACCCGCATGTTTTTGGAAATCAATGATGCGTTCTTCCACATCCTGGCAAATGATCTGGAGGTTAACGGCCTCAATTTCTTCCGCTTTTGTGGACAATTTACCCTCGCTTTCAGCTGCTGCATCTTGTCCGGAAAGGAAATCCAACATTTCCTCCAAGGCTGCGGGCGCATAAAGAAAGGCCTGGCTTGCGTAATCGCCGACTTGCTCAGCGGGTTTCACAATGGCCGTGCGGGCCTTCTCCCGATCAAGCGGCAGCAGTTCGTAGCGGTTGCGCAAGATACCTGGGATGCTTTTGCTCACCCGATCAATCATGTGGAGAAAATCGGAGCGAATGCTCAACACGATGCGCACATTGGGCTGCCGTTCCCACCACTGCATGGTTTCTACATCCAGTTTTCCGTACTCGAAATCCTCCAAGAGCGAGGCCCGCAATGCCTCGGGCATGGTTTCATTGGCCAGTTCGGCCAGTTCGCTAAAAAACTGGTTGCGGCTTTCTTCCGAATGGGAAAGCGTGAATGCTTCTTCAAATTGGTCGAAAACCAGCACGGGAGTAGCGGGCAGACCGTCGAGGTCAAACTCGAGCCGCTTCATTTTTTCCCATAAAGTCTGGTATGCGTCGGGGCGCAGTCCTGTATCGTCCGTATTGCCTACGTGGGCGTTTTTCCCCAACATCTCGCCAATGCCGCTTAGCAGTGGGCGGTCACTTCGTTCAGTACGCAGGAACACGGGCACAAAATCCTGTCGTTCGAGTTCGGGCGCGCATCCTGCCTGCAAGAGGGAGGTTTTTCCCATGCCGGATTTGGCGAACAATACCACCAGCCGTTCGCGAAGTATTAGATTGCTAAGCCTACCAATATCTTCTTGCCTCCCATGGAACACAGCGCTTTGGCTGCGCTCAAAGGGGCGCAGTCCGGGGTAGCGGCGTGGTAGGGTGGCGGCGGCGTTGCTCATTTAACGCTGTTGATGGTTTACCCGCCGTAGCCTTCCTGCATGTCAGGTTTCGACAGGCGGAGGCGAAGGCGGGGTATTTGTTGATTCGGTGATTTGGGCTCAAGATTCCTGCAAGTCCATGAAGAATCAAGCTGCGAAAGGTCTGAAAATTTCGAGCCTTCACGACAAAAAAAATCACCGGACGCAAATTGCTGCGCCCGGTGCCAAACCAAACCCTTACTGTGTTTCTTGAATTTTGAGATATGTTAAACCGCAAAATGTAAAACTGGAAAACCGCAAAATATAAAACCATGCATTTTGATTTCGAAGAAGGCAAAGACCTTAGCCCATTCGAGATTTTGGGATTCTTGGTTTTAAATTTTACATTTTCCGGTTTTACATTTTCCGGTTTAATCCCGCCCCCCCCAGTCCCTCCTCCCCCGCCGTAGCGGGAAAAGGAGGGCGGCAATTGTGTTTATTTGCTTGGGAGGGCTTTGGGGAGGGGTGATGGGTGTTTTTCTTTGGAAATGGTTATACAGGAGGAAACCGCAAAATGTAAAACAGGAAAACAGGAAAATCTAAAACTGCGAGGGGGGCACACGCTTGGTTTTGCGGTTTTGAATTTTCCTGCTTGCCTGCCAATAGGCATGGTTTAAAATTTTGCGGTTTAAAAAATCAACCAAAATAGTCTTTTACCTGTCCCAAAAAAGCTTCTTTCTGGCCCGAGGACACGGTGAGCGTCACGCCATTTTGGAGCAATACATGGCCGCCTTTTCCGCGCACATATTTTTTCAGGTGTTTCAGGTGAATTGTGTGCGAGCGATGGATGCGCACGAAGGCCCGGTTGGGGAGCATTTGTTCTACTTCGCGGAGGGTTTTGCAGACCAAGACCTGGCGTTTGTCTTTGAAGTGCAGGGCAGTGTAGTTGCCACTCGCTTCCAAATAGGTGATGTGCTTCACTTTTTCGAAACAAAGGCCTTCCATGGTGGGCAGTGCGATTTTTTCTGCTTCGAGCATGGATTTTGTCACGGGCTCGATGATTTGCGAAGGCTTTATGGGCAAGGCGCGGGCCAGAGAAGCATTCGGCTCTGGCGATTCAGGTAGGCGGCGGATGGCGATGGCGTTTAGCATGATGGCAAGTTTTTACAATTTAATGGCGCGGACAATTCATGAAGTAAAAAGTCTTGGATGAAGCGTATTCAGCGTTTTATCAGTTTTTTGGTGATCACCCCCTTGGGAGAACAAATGGAGAAGTAAAAAACTCCGGAATTAGCCAGGCTAAGGTCTATTTGCTTGTTGGATTCGTTAATGTTGCCAGACAATATCAACTGCCCCAATTGATCCCTGATCGAATAGGTCGCGTCTGCCAGAAAATCCATTTGAGTACTGATATTCAATACCCCATCTGTTGGATTAGGGAATATCTCCAAGGAGCCTGAGTCCAGAATATCAAGCGTATGTACCGACCCGCCACCCGCAAGAAAATTGGTTGGGAAATTGGGGAACTCCCACCATGGAGTCCGTTCTACCGGCCTTTTGTGAACCTGAAAATTGCAGCCACTTCCCACAACCTCCGGATGCTCGATGACACTTAATGGATTGGAATAAATATGGGACATATATATTTTCCCGTTGGGCGCCAACTGCATGGATCCTTTTAGGAGCCCGACGCAGGAGCTTGCTCCAGAACCTTCTAATTCGATTTTACTGCCGGCCAGATCTACTGATTCGAGGTCAAATTGATCCAGGCAGTACCCAGTACTTCCTGGATAATACAAGTACATAACCCGGCTGTCAGCAGAAAATTCTGCGCAATTCCCATTGTCGTAACAGTAGTGCCATTGGTATTCACTTAGAATTCGATACCCTGTAATCACACCGGCATCATTGTCAAAATCATATACTTTACCTGCCAAATGAAGGTAGCGCCCATTGGGTGAAAATTTCAGATATTGAAATGGAACACAAATTTCATCCTGAAAGGAGCTGTGCAAATAAATTCCATTTGGCTCAACTCGATAGATTTCAATAGACCCATAATATGCGTCATTTGGCCCCTGCACCGGATCGAAATAACGCATGACGGCAAGCCAATAGGCCTTATTTTTCTTATTTATGGTAGCAGACATCCCGCTGCCAAGCGAATCCGTAATTACCTTTTGTTTTACCACAACATCGCCGTTCCCACCGTCCAATGACATGTCAACAATAGAATACGTTAATGCATTAGACATTTGGTCGGTATTAATATCTTGAGACAAATTAAAGAGATAGAACTTTGAATCATTTTGAGCTGCAACAGATGAAATGAACTCGGCAGGGATGATCAATGCCGCCTGCATTGGATGGGCATTGTACACATTGGCGCCCCCTGGCAATGTGCCATTTGGCATCAATTGATGGTTGCGATTATACACGCCACCATTAAAGTTATAACTCAGAACACTTGCCGGCCCGGAGTTCGCATAAAATAGAAGATTACCATCCTTATCACTAATGGAAGCAACGCCACGATCCGCGCCCAAACTGCCAGCCAGGTCGCTTTCGGGTTCTCCGTTGGAGAAATCAAGACCCATATAGTCACCGAAATACCAGTGATTTGCTTCCTTTTGAGCAGAAAGCGAAGTACTGAACAGGCAGGCGCATAGAAGGCAAGTTGATAATTTCATGATAAAGGCGTTTTAAAATTTAAGCATAGCGCAGTGTTTTGAGATTCATTGGAACAAAAGTCCGCCTTCTAAAACCGGCCTGCAACCCCATTATTTTTAAAAGTCAGGTTTCTGAGCCTAATTTTAGTTTTGGTAAAATGATAAATACCTGACAATTTTGCCTCTAAATCCGTCGCCCAGTAATGTCAAAAACACCTTCCGACAAATTGCACCGCCTGGTACGCTCGCTTACGCCGGCCGAAAAACGCTATTTCCGTATCTTCATGAGGGGAACTCAGGGGGGCGACACCAAATACACCCAACTGTTCGAGGCCTTGGCTGCTGCTGAGCAGTTCGACGAGGAGAAATGGAGGAAGAAAATATACAAAAGTCAGGACGTAGGCAGCAAAAAATACTCCGAGTTAAAAGCCTATCTCTATGAATTGGTGCTGAAATGCCTCCAGAACTACGATGAATCGCACACCACCCACCAGCGTCTCAACCAACTTCTCCAGAGTGTAGCATCGCTTTTCAAACGAGGGCATTATGCCGATTGCCGGGAGCTGCTTGCCAAGGCCCGCAAGCTTGCGCTGCAGCACGAGAGTTTTGCGCACCAGATCGAAATAGTCCGTTGGGAAAAGCAACTTGCCTATACGCGGATGGACATTGATTTCCTACACAAAAACCTCGAGCGGTTGCAAGATGAAGAGGCGCGAGCCATGGAGCAGTTGCGCAATGCCTCTCACTATCGGAGGGCGTTTTTTCAGGCGTATTCCACCATCAAAAGAGATCCCCTCCAGCGAGGCCCCGACCGCGTTGCCCGCCTTCGCCAACTCGTGGAACAAGAGGCCTTCGCCGATCCCGACGCAGCAGTGTCGCACACGGCACGGGTGCTCTACTACCGCACCCTCAGCCTTTACTATCACACGGCCCTGGAACAAGAAAAGTTTTACGAAACTGGCAAAACGCTTATCGCGCTGCAGGAGTCGCAGCCGCAATTTTTGAGGGAAAACCTGTCGGACTATATCGCCGCGCTGAGCAATCAAATCCTGGCTTGCGGCCTGCTCCGAAAATATGAGGAAGTGCGCGAGTGCTTGCGGAAGATTGGTGGTTTACAGGCCATTACAGAAGATGACCGCCGAAAAATACACCGCCAATATTTCAGCGGTTTTTTTGCGCTTTGCACCTATTCGGGAGAATTTGAGGAAGCGCAGCGCGAAATGGCAAGATGCCTGCTCGAGGCTGAACGCTTTGACCCACGTGAATATGAAACGGGCAGTTTTTACCTCCAATTCGTGCCCATCAGCATCGGTTGCGGCGACTACAACACAGCCCTCGACCACCTGAACCATTGGCTTGCCCAACGCCGCACGGTGGGCCGCGAAGACCTCCAAAGTCTCGCCCGTATTTTGTCGCTCATCCTCCATTTCGAGTTGGGAAATTTTTTGCTTTTGGATTCTCAACTGCGCACAGCCACCCGCTTTTTGAAAAGAAAAAACCGCCTCCACGAACTGGAACGGCGGTTTATGCATGGCATCTTTGAGGCGATAAAATTGCCCGATGTGCGCAGCCAACGCGAGGTTTTTGCCAAAGTGAAAAACGACTTGCAGCCAAAAGCACAAGAACCTGAAACGAGGGCTTTGTTACAAACTTTTGACCTCTTGGCTTGGCTGGATGGCAAGGCAAGAGGTCAATCATTTGCAACAGTGGTACGCGAAAAATATTTGCGCGAGATGGAAATTACGGAGACTTAATTTCCGCCGTGGAAGCTGGACGTCGAACTTAATTGAACCCGGGTGTCAATCATAGTCCAGCGAACGGTATAGTTGTGGCGGCGGCCCACCACTTCTTTACCGCCTTTCAAGGTCTGCATCTGGCCTTCTTCGAGCGAAGTGACAATGCTTTGTACCTTGAGATCCTTGAGTTTGAGTTTTTCCTTTGCCATAAGTGAGAGATTTGAAAGATGATTTGGAAACAAGTATTATCGGCGGATTAAAGATACTCACACAGTCAAAAGTCTCCTTGGACATTTTTTTGGAAAAGTCAGGTTTCTGATGGGGATAAGTTGGGGGTAATGGGCCACGGATGGCACGG
>JANMME010000275.1:0-5419 GCA_031373015.1 Saprospiraceae bacterium | reverse complement strand
GGCGAAGCCGACCCCATCCTGTCTATCCTGTTAATCCTGTCAAAAAAATACGCTTGTTCCTATCCCACCTTATTCATTGTCTCAGACCCTTGGTCCAACCAATTTTTCAACACCCCCCATTTCGTGGAATGGCATAAATCACCTTGCCCGAAACCGACAAATTGAACACCTTGTCCTTGATGGTAGGAAGTACGAGATGCCAGGTTTTGCCCCGGTCCGCGGAGCGGAAAATGCCGTCAGGATGGCCGCAAAAGAAGTATTCGCCTACCTGTTTGATAGAGGCAATAGATGCATGAGGCGGAAGGCCCGCATCAATAGGCTGCCATGTTTTGCCACCATCTGCGGAAATGCGCACTCGCCTGGTCTCCGACTGGGTATTGTAGGTAATGGCAGCGAACCCGCCCTCTATAACTTCCACGGCGATGCCCACGCCGCCTTCTGAAATCACCAAATCCCAGTGTTCGCCGCTGTCGGTCGAGCGCAATATCCCATGTTCGTTGGTACAAATGAGTACGCCATCTGACTCCACCATGCTTTGGCTGCGGTACAAGCCCTTGGGAGAACCCAAAAAGACTTCGCCGTTTTGTGCAAAAAAAGATTCAACCGGCAAATTGCCGGGCAATCCTGTGCTGACATCCTGCCAGGTCTGCCCGCCGTCAATGGATTGAAAAACGATGTTGGTTGCCGGGAATGTTGCCTTTTCAGGCTCCTGCGAGGAGTCCGCGAGGGATTGAAAAGCAAGCTTGGCTTCTAACGGAGGAGCGTTTTCCTGAACGCGCTGGCAAGCGACGAAGGATTGAATAATGAGCAAGAAAGCGAGCTTGTAGATATACATGACAATGCTGGGTTGGTGAAACAATGCAGCAAAGGAAGGGTCAGATCTAAACTGGGCGGCTTTTCACTTGTAAAACAATGTAACGGATTTGTAAAAGCTTGGTACAGGCAAGTGCCGGCTCCGCCGAATGGCCTAACATGACAAAGTCGCACAGAAATCGGGGTGCGACTTGAGGTCGCACCCCGATTCTATTGAACCGCTCATTGTCTCACCCCCTTGGCCCAGCCAATTTTCCGGCCTCCCTTCCAAGTTTCAAAAGTATAATACCCTACAGGCAAAAAGCCCAGATCCAACGTTTTGGGAATCTCCTTCAAGGTCAAAACCGTTTGTCCAGTCTGATTTTTTACGGATAAAAAATCAGGCTTTTTATTTCCGGGAAATTGAAACTGAACAGTTTGTGAGAACGGGTTGGGGAACACAGAGAAGGTATCGGGTTTGCCTGCCGGTTCGCCAGTGGCAACCATTGCAGGCACCCATGCGCTGAAATCAACACTGCGTATGGATTCACCAACGATCGTCACACCATTGAAGGCAGTACGCTCATTCGAAATGTAACCCTTGCGATCTGTATCAAACCCAATGCTTTCCACCTGGCCGATTTGAAGCGCCGAACCGAGTTCGATGCGCCGCTTGTTGCCCGAGAAAAAATGATCCGTCCCAGTCGGCCAATCCCAAAGCAACCAGCAAAAAACCGTGGGAATAAAGGGCCGCAAATCGTAGCCAACCAGCGCGATGAGTTTACCATCGGGAGACAAGGATGCACCCGTGATAAGCCCCTGTGTATCAAAGGTTTCAACCTTGTCGGCAACGTTTGAGGAAGTGTTGACGACATAGTGTGAGGAGCGATAGTAGCGCCTACTTTTGGTGAAAAGGTGGATTTGGTTGTTGTAAAAAATCATCGCCTCGCAGTCGAAGACGGAGCTGTCTTCGGGCATGGTCTGGTAGTTCGTTTGATCTACGTATGAAAACGGCAAGAACGACCACTCGAATTCCTGTACCGTTTCGGAGTTGCTGTTGCCGATTTTGGAGAGCGGCACGATGTAAATGCCCAGATTTTGACGGTCGTTGTCGTTGTTGCCAAAATCGCCAATGTATAGGTTAGTGCCATTGGTGGTGATGTCCTCCCAATCGCGGTTATGGGCATTTTTTAATTTCACGTCCTGGAGGATGTCGCCGTTTTCGGGGTCAATATGAAAAAACGATTCGTCGTAACCGCTGTCGTTGTGGCTCCACCACTTGGAATCGGATTTGGTCAGTCCGCTGGTTTCTTGCAACTCGTTAGGCAAATTGGCTTTGAAAACAGGCGTGTAATTCGTGACAGGATACAGGCAAGAGCCGTCGTTGCTCGTTGCCGAGGCGTTGAAGTTGCTGGCCTGTGGGTCAGGACACCCGGGCTGAGCGCCGGCACTGGCGGCGCAAAGCAGTAGGAAAACGATCCGAGTAAAATTCATAGCGGCAATTTTGGGCTAAGGAACGGAAATTAGCGGCTTTGGACAAAACTATAGGCATTTGATCCACGCTTCGTGTTTTCGGTTAATTTTGCCCGGTTCTAATTTCCCGATATTGATTTGGAAAACCTTTGCCAACAGCAGTAAATTGCTTGGCTGTTTCTATCCGAGCAACCCTCCCATCTAAAACAACCGTATTGAATCAAGATTTCCTAACTTTTGCACCTGTAACTTAAATTCCTACAACGACTAAAATCTTATGCAAAAAAATCTGCTACTCCTTTTCGCTCTCCTCACCTTCCTCACCTTTTCCGCATTCGCCCAAAAATGGGGCTACGCGACCCTCATCGCCAAATCGAACACCAATGCCATCCAACTTTTGGACACCAACAATGTCGCCATCAAACAATGGAGTAACCTGACGGGGAACACTGGCTACTCCTGTTACATGACCAAAGGAGGCGATGTTTGGAGAACCGTAGTGGCCACCGGAAGTTCTTTCATGGGCGGAGGAATTTGCGGACGGATCCAAAAGATCAGCTGGAACGGTACCCTGCTGTTCGATTATACCATCAGCGATGCCAACCAATGTTCGCATCATGACATAAAGCCCTTGCCCAATGGCAATGTTTTGGTGATCGTTTATGAAAGGAAAACGGCAGCGCAAGTGCAAGCCGCTGGTGCAACCGTAAACCAGGAGCGCTGGTCCGAAAAAGTCATCGAACTCCAGCCCACGGGCTTGAACACGGCCAACATCGTTTGGCAATGGAATTTGTGGGACCATTTGGTGCAAAACCTTTACCCAGCGAAAGCCAACTATCAGACCTCCATCGTGCAGCATTCGGAATTGTTGAACGTCAATTACAACAACAGCGGCAATCAGAAAGATTGGGTACACATGAACGGCGTTGATTATAATGCTGCGCTGGATCAGATTGTAGTTAGCTCGCACTTTCTCAATGAGATGTGGGTCATTGACCACAGTACCACCACCGCACAGGCGGCAACGCACAGTGGCGGCACTTCCGGCAAAGGCGGCGACTTCCTCTACCGCTGGGGCAATCCCGCGGCTTATAGCGCAACAGGTTCAACCATTTTCAATGTCGTACACGATGCCCACTGGGTTCCGGCGGATTGCCCGCGTGCGGGCTGGCTGGGCGGGTTCAATAACAATGGGGTGTCCAATTCCATTTCGGCTGTTGACCTCTTTCAACCGCCTTGGGACGGCACACAATACACCCACACGGCTGGGCAAGCCTACTTGCCCGCCACTTATGGCTACCGGCATCAGGCCAGCGGATACTCGAGCAATATGGGCTGTAGCCAACAATTGCCCAACGGGAACATGCTCATTTGCCTCGCAACCGCCGGAAAAGTCTATGAGATCAATGCCAACGGGACGCAAGTCTGGCAATACACCTCGGCCAATAGTTTCATCCCTAAGGCATGGCGATACTCCAGATGCCATCTGGAAAACCCAAAAGTAGCCGTGGGTACTTATGATGCAGATATTTGCAGTGGCGGCTCGACGCCTTTGAGCATCACGCCTTCAGCCACGAATGTCAATGCATTCACCTACAGTTGGGCGCCTGCTACGGGGCTTTCCAGTATAAGCGTGCAAAACCCCACGGTTTCCGGCATCACAGACAGCACTGTTTACACCGTCACTATCACAACTCAAGGCGGCTGCTCGGCGACGGCATCTGTGCTCGTAAATGTTTTCCCACCGCCTGTAGCCGATGCAGGCAACAATGTGAGCA
This sequence comes from Saprospiraceae bacterium, assembly GCA_031373015.1. GTDB lineage: Bacteria > Bacteroidota > Bacteroidia > Chitinophagales > Saprospiraceae > M3007. Next base: position 1,376 of record JANMME010000275.1, on the reverse strand, counting down.
TCCTGACCGGACAATCTACCGATCTAAGCGCCACGGGCGGCGTTTCCTATCATTGGAGCACGGGCGAAAATGGCGCAAGTATCAGTGTTGCTCCATCTGCCACCACCACTTACTCAGTAACGGCAACGGATGCCAATGGATGCACCGATACGGATGAGGTGACGGTGACCGTCGCTGCGCCCATTTCGCTCAACCTTTCGGCTACGAATAGCGCCTTTTGCCTGGGCGGAAGCACACAACTTTCGGTGGCAGCTTCCGGAGGCTTCGGGAATTTCACTTATGAATGGAGCAGCATTCCAGATGGGTTTGCTTCCAATTTAAGTAATCCGGTCGTTTCGCCCACAGAAAACACACGTTATACAGTAGTTGTGAGCGATGGATTGGGAAATGCGGCGGGTTTTGTGGACATCACCGTTTATCCGCTGCCGCAAGCTGATGCGGGCAACGATGCCGGCATTTTGATTGGGGCATCGGTTGATCTGACCGCTTCAGGCGGGGACTTTTTTCAATGGAGCACGGGCGAGACCACGGCAATCATCTCGGTAGCACCCACACAAACCAGCACTTACACCGTGATCGTGACCGATGCCAACGGCTGCTCCGGCAGCGATGCGGTCACTGTAATCGTGGATACCACGCTCCCCCTGGAAGGAAGTGTTTCGGCCTCTGATTCTGTCATTTGCGTGGGTGAAGTCATGCAATTGTTTGCAGCAGCGCTCAATGGTAACGGGAATTATGCGTATTCCTGGAGTTCTGAGCCAGCAGGTTTCAGTTCGAACTTGCCTGACCCTTATTTGAACCCGGACGAAACTACCCTGTACACGGTTGAAATCTCAGATGGCGCAGAGATCGTGACGCTCAGCATGGAAATTGTGGTAAACCCGCTGGAGCCTCAACCCAGCGTCATGGGCTCTGGTGATTCATTGATATCTTCCAGCCCAAGCAATAACCAGTGGTTTTATTATGGCAACCCGATAGATCTGGCTACCAGTCAGGTGTTCCATCCCACTATTGACGGCTCTTACCAGCTGCAAGTGGTTGGCGCCCATGGATGTCCTTCGCCCTTGTCAGAACCTTTTGAGTATATTGCTATCATTCCGTTGGAAGGAGCTGTATCTGCCTCTGAATCAGTAATTTGTATTGGTGAGGCGCTGCAGCTGCTGGCTACTGGAATGAATGGCACGGGAAACTATACCTATTCCTGGACTTCTGTGCCGCCAGGATTTGTCTCCAACTTGCCCGATCCTTTTGTGAACCCAGAGGAGAACACGGTGTATACGGTTGAAATTTCCGATGGTTTGAGCACCGTGGCACTCAACCTTGACATTGCGGTAAACCCGCTGGAACCACAGCCTATTATCACCGTTTCGGGCAAT
>JANMME010000037.1:0-12475 GCA_031373015.1 Saprospiraceae bacterium | reverse complement strand
TTTTTTTTTTTTTTGCTTTATCGTATTGTTTATAGGCATAATAGAGGTTTCCCAAATTGGCTAAAAACGTGGCATATTGAGGATGTTCAATCCCCCTTTTTCTCTCCCAAATGCCTTTGGCCTCTATAAACAAAGGCTCTGCTTTTTGGTATTGGCCCATTTGGGAATAAAAGGTGCCGAGATTGTTAAGGCAAACTACGTAAAGCGTCATCTCCTTTCCAACCCCCTTTTCCATGATTGATTTTGCCCCGAGGTAGCACTGTTCCGCTTTTCCCATCTGGCCAATATTGGAATAAAAGCTCCCAAGCCCGTTCAAACTGCTGGCATAGTCTGTATGCTCTTTGCCCAACTCTTTGCCCCTGATATCGAGGGCTCTCAACAATAAAGACTCTGCTTCTTCAAACCGCCCCATGTTAGCATAGAATTCACCCAAGTTGATGAGGTTGATCGAAAGTTCGGAAGAGCTTTTCCCGAAGGCTTTCTCTAATATGGCTTGAGCTTCCAGGTACAGTGGTTCGGCTGTTTCATATTTCCCCATTTGCTTGTAGAGGCCTGCCAGATTGTTGAGGCTCTTGGCGTAAACGGGGCTTTCTTTGCCAACTGTTTTCTCTTTTATTTCGAGTGACTCAAGGTAATAGGGTTCGGCCTTTTCATAAAGCCCCATTTTCTCGTAAAGGATACCTAAGTTATTGAGGCTTGCCGCATAATCAGGATGACGCTTACCCGGCCTAACTGCTCGTATTGATTTGGCTTCAAGGAAAAAAGGCTCTGCTTGGCCAAATTCGCCCCCTGTGTAATAAAGGAGCCCTAAGTTGTTGAGGCTCGCCGCATAATCAGGGTGATTCTTGCCAAGTGCTTTTTCCCGGACAGACTTTGCTTTGAGATAGTATTGCTCGGATTTGTCGAACTGCTGCAACTTCAAATAGATCATTCCCAAACTGCTTAGACTCCAAGCATAGTCGGGACTGTCTTCGCCCAATGTTCTTCCCCTTATGGCCAATGCTTCAAGATAAAATTCTTCTGCCTTTTTATTCTTGCCCGCACTGTAATACACATTCCCCAGGTTGTTCAAAGTCATAGCATATTCTGGGGTTTCCTTTCCAATGGTGTTCTCTCGGATGGTTTTGGCTTCGAGAAGCAGGCTCTCCGCCTTTTCATTTTTGCCTGTATTGTAATAAAGGCTTCCCAAATTATGGATTATTGATGCAGACTCAGCAGAGGGCCGCCCGAACGTTTTTTCAATAATAGCCTGAGCTTCCAAATAAAGTGGCTCGGCATCCTTATACCGGCCCATTGATTGAAAGGTTTTGCCATGATTTGAGAGACAATCGGCATAAAGAGGGTCTGTTTTCCCAAATACTTCAAGGGTCAATTTTTCGGCGGCCTCAATGGGATTCAAAGCCATTTCAAACCATTGCTCTTTGGTCAGAGCACGGTTTGATTGCACCAAACTGTCTATTTGTTTTCTAATAGCAGTAGTATCCCTAACTCCTTGCCCTTGCAATGAGCAACCAATGAGCATCAACAAAAAAATAAGGAAGTGCTTTTTCATAGAATAAACCTTTTATGCTGTTCTGCCAAGGCAGATCCGGGCAGTGAAAAAATTTTGCTCGCGCCACAAAGTTCAAAAAAATTAAAAAGCAATCTGATAATTATCAATCAAGGGACAGTTCCTAAACATACTGGTTTACCTTTTTGAAATTCCCCCGATTCGTCTGTAAACAATACTTCACTCACTCAACTCACTTACAGACATGAAAAAACAACTCATTCTCCTCGCACTGCTCATCCTCGCAGTTTCCACCAGCTTCTCTCAAACCCAAAAAGGCGGCCGTTACTTCGGCGGCAACCTGCGGTTCGGCTCCGACAAAACCAAATATGACAATGGAAATTCCACCCAGACCAACCGTCTCAATGCCCGGGTGGATATCGGGAAGTTTCTCCATGACGATTTCGCTATCGGCGCCGCCCTTCAAATGGAGCGCGAAGCATCCACGAAAGGCTCAAAATCCAGATATTTCAACCCGCAATTGCTTGGCACAGCGCGGTACTATGCCGGAAAGGAAAAGGCAAAAATCTTTCTGGCAGGTCAATTGGGGCTTTCCTTCTCCCATTCGTCGAACCTGAAATTTGCCGGAACAGATTTCGAAGAACGCGAGGGTACCACCCAAATAGGCGGCGCGTATGGCGTCGCAGCCGGTGCTGCCTGGTTTCTGAGGCCAGGCATTGCAGTGGAAGGTATGGCAGGTTGGGAAGGCCACGCCTTGCCGAAATCCAAATCCAATGTGTCGTTCACCGGGTTGAAGATCGGTTTGACCGCTTATTTGGGTTCGTCTGGGAAAAAATCAAACCCATCGGCGGATACCACGGGCAAGTATGCCAACTATGGCCGAAAAATCGGCATCGGCATCTCCATTTTTGACGGCTTAGGCGTTCCCGTTCGCTATTATTTGTCGCCCAAAAGAGTGTTGGAAGGCGGCATTTATTTCGCCGGCATCGCGGTGACAGAATACGAAGAAACCCAATTGAAGTTCGCGCCTATGCTCGGTGGTGGTTTCACTTTTTTTGGCGACCGCTTCGAAAAAGTACGCAAGCAAAAAATCAGGGCGCACGGTCTCGCCCTGCGGCTCAATTATCTTACGGGCGATTACTCGACGACCATGTTATCGGCGGGATGGGCGATGGAAACATTTAAAAAGAACCGTAGCAACCGCTCGTTCATTTTCGAACTGGGCTTGCGGGGGCAATTTCCAAACTATGAAATTGAAGGAGAACCCGCCAAAGTTTCGCCGGGACTGTACCTGCGCTGCCATTGGAATTTTTTCGTGGGATAACTAAGGAACGCGGTTGAAACAAAGGTACAATTTTGGGGTGCCGATTTTGTCTCTGTCAAGGCGCGAGAAGGGCGTTTAGTGGGACTAAAAAACCGACGAGCAACGAAGAGAGAGGCAAAATAAGGCCGCCAAAATTGTACCTTTGTTTCAACCGCGTTCCTAAAACGGCCTCGCCGGCTTCACCGGCACCACGTCGTCCGGTGGATTGAACCACCAGCGCACGGTGGCTTCTATGGAGCCGTTGTGGTGCTTCCGCAGTCGGGTAAGTCCAATATCGTAGGAGAAGCAAAAGAACAGTTTGTCAATGGCCTGAAAGCCGAGCGCTACATCCATGCTTTCGCCTGCAAAATTGGTGTCGCCCCCTAAGCGATAGCTGAGGCCGCCGTAGAATTTGCTGTAAAGCAAAGCGCTCAGGTTCATTTCCGCGTCAAACGGCGCACCGACAGCGTAGCGGAGCAGGACTTGTGGCGTAAGATCGAGTTCCTCTGTTGGTTTAAATTTGATACCGCCCATTGCATTGATATGCTGCACCTCTCGGGAAAGGACTTCCCCAAATTCGGAAAAATCAATGCTGTTGCTCACGATGCGCGGCAGGGCAACACCCGCATACCAGCGCTCGGTGTAAGCATTGTAATACACGCCCGCGCCGAAGTTTGGCACAAACTTGCTCTTGGGGTCTGTTGGTATGCCAGGGTCGTTTTGGTCAATAGGGATGATGCGTGTGTCTGCCCAATTCTGGCGGATGTTGCGCATACTGGCCTGCAAACCAATGGCTAAGGTGCCGCGCTTCATGAATATTCGATAGGAGTATGCCACCTCAAACGTCAGGTTGGTATTGATGCCTATGCTCTGTCGTGAGATGTTGCCTCCAATGCCCACGCGGTTGTTGAGCAAGGGCTGTGTGTACGAAAGTGCAAAAGCAGTGGGCGCGCCATCCAAGCCCATCCATTGGTTGCGGTAGATGGCGGTGAGCGTAGGCGACACGAAACTGCCCGCATAGGCAGGATTGTACACCAGTTTGTTGAACATGAACTGGGTGTACATCTGCTCTTGCTGTGCGGTGGCGCAAAACGCGATGGCAAGGAAGGATATGAAGAGGTATAGTTTTTTCATTGTGTTGCGTTTTTTAGAAGTGACACTTTTTTAAAAAGTGTCACTTCTGATCGCGATTTATCGTTGAATCAGCAAAAAGCCCGTTCTAGGCTTGTCTTTTTCGTTCAGTTTTACCACAAAATAGTAGGTCCCGGCGGGCAATTCTTCGGTATTGTAGGTCCCGCCCCAGTCGTTGAGATAAGGTTTGGCGTGAAAAACGGCGTCGCCCCATTGGTTGAAAATCGTGACCTCTAGGTTTGCTGCGCCCTCTCCAAGCGTACACTCTTGGGGAATCTTGAATTCGTCGTTGAAACCATCGTTGTTAGGGGTTATGATCGTTGGGATAAAGCAGTCAGTCGCGTCGCTTACTGCGAACGTTACTGTTGCAATGCTGCAGGAGGATGGACAATTGGTATTGCAAACGCTGTATGTCATGGTAGCGTCCGTGCCTGAAAATCCAGACTGTGGGCGATAGACGTATACCCCAAGGCCAAGGGTGTCAATGATCGCCCCGGGTGTTGGGGGTGTAAGGGGCGTCAGACTAAAGCTACTTGGTAAAATGTCATTCAACAGCACATTGAAATGCACTGTATCTCCAAAATTAACCATCACCACATCATTGACTGCTGTTGGGAAAAGTTCAAAAAACACTTCCACCGTATCTCGTGAATTTGAACCACAAGCCCCATTATTTATCGTCCAATAGATTTCATTTCTACCAGGTTTAAGTCCACATACAGTTGTGTTTGACGAGTTGGGGTTGGTAAATGTCAAGCCTGGGTCATTGCTGCTCCATTGTCCAACTTCAAAGTTAGCCATCACGGAGGCTGCCAATTCTGCACAGTTTTGGTTGTCGCAAATAAATTGCACCGGGCCGGCATTGGGCTTCGGGGAATAAATATAGACCTCTACAGGATCACTGCTCGTGCCACAGCCGATGTTGCCAATTTCCCAGTAAAACCCGTAAGTCTGTCCTTTGCCCAAGTCGCCACTGATGGTCGTGTTTGGGTCGCTTGGGTTGTCAATGACTACGCCCAATAGGGCTTGTTGTGGCAACTGAACCCAAATACCCTCTGCAGTACTGTCTTGTACTGCATGAAGTTGAATGCCCACGGTTGAACAGGATATTTGGTCCGGTCCACCATTAGGGATCACAGGTTTCTGGGCAGTGATCTCCACGATGTCCTGGTCATAATCCATACACGCTCCATTGGAAAGGCTCCATTGGAAATTGTAAATAGTGCCCGCCACGCCTACAAAAGATGCATTCGGCGAATTTGCATTGTCAATGGTCACCGTTGGAGGCGGTGGAATCTGACTCCACATCCCTTTCACATTGCCCGTTGGAGGCGTAGCCGTCAAGGCAATAGGATTATTGACGCAAGCATAGTGGTCGAGACCAGCAAACGCATTGATCCCAAAAGGAATGGTATCAAACGTAACTGTTCTGGTATTTGACCAGCCAGAGTTACAGCCTGGCAATGCAGAAGTAGTTGCGCGCACCTTGAACACGTGCTCCCCCGGTCCCAGTGCCAGTACATTCGGCATGCCCAAAAAGAGGTTGGTAGCGGTAGAAGATTGCAGTGCAATGCCTGAAACGGTATCTACCCAAGTGTATATCATCCCGTTTTGCGGAAACAGGATGTTCAAAAAATCGAGCACCGGCACATCAATACAAATATTGGCAGGGGGTATCGCTATCACGGGCGTTTCCGGCGTTTCCACTACATCCACATACCTGGAGGCCTCCGGGGAGGTGCAGCCATCCTTGGTCACGGTAAGTTTGTAAAGCCCTTCCATGTTCGTGTCAACGGGCTGAAGGACAGGGTTTTGCGCCAGAACATCAATAAAACCTGCCGGCCCTGTCCAGTGGTAGGTTACACCAGGCAAGCCGCCAGTATCCCCATAAAGCATCAGTATTGCTCCCTCGCAAACAGGCGAATTACTGGTGATCGTAGGTAAGGGCGGGATGGGGAAAATCGCCAAAGCTACTGGGGTGGAAACCCCTGAGGAACAGGTGCCATTGGCGGAAGTGGTAAACACGGAATACAGCCCGCTTTGGTTTGGTTGTGCATTGGTCAATTCTAAAAACGGCACGGAGGTCGTAATCGTACCGCCGCCGGGCAAATTCCAGGTGTAAACCGCTCCGGGGCTTGGGTTGGTGAAGGAAAGCAATATTGTATCGCCGGCACATACCGTACTATCGTCTGCGGTCAACATGGGTGTAGGGGGCGGTTCTTGCATGTTAATCCCCGTAGTAGCAGGCAAAGACGGGCAGCCAAACGAGTCTTTCACCACCAAGTTGTATTGGCCATTAAGGGTGGTGCAATTAATATTTGGGCCAATAGTAGGAGATGCCATATCAATAGATGCCATTCCAAATGCAGGCCCTGTCCAGCTATAATTCTGTGGGAGCGGAACTACTGTGGCCGAAAGTGTGATCGCGGTCGAGCCATTGCAGCAGACTGGAGCATTGTTGCCGATGAAGGTGATGCTGGGCGGGGTTACATTGGTCACAGAGACCGAAGCAGTATCCGCACAGCCGAAGGACGTTGCGCCGACAACCTGGTAAAGGCCACTTGCGCCGTTTGGTATGACCGGGTTTTGAAAACCGCAGATAGGATTGCCAACAGGCTGTGTCCAACACCACGAAATAACTGGATCAGCGGGAGGGGAAGAAAATACCGCCATCAGTTTCAGCAAAGAATCCTTACAGATCGGGGCATTGGATTTTGCCATCAATTCAGGATATCCTTGTACTTCCACATGGATCGGATCGGAAACATCTGAGGGGCAACCATTAGCGGCGACCAATACCGTCCAGTTCCCTTCGTCATTATCATCAGCATTGAGGATGTTTAATGAATTCACATTGGTAATGATATCTACAAATGAGGGCGGAGTCCACACCCATTGGCTACCACTGGCCACATTAGACACTAAGGTCACGGTCTGCCCAGCGCACACATTTACATTCCCAGAAATGCTTGGCTTGGCAGGCTTGGGCTTGACGGCTACCGTTACGGTATCCGGGTTTGAAGAACAGCCGTTGTGCTTTGTTACGAGAATGTATTTACCGGCATCTTGTAACACCGCACTATTTGTTACCAATGGATTTTGCTGGGTTTTATTAAAACCATTCGGGCCCGTCCACATATAGGTCAAACCGCCAGTTGGCGGCGTGAGCGACTGAAGTGAAATCTGTTGGCCCTCGCACACAACTGTTTGCTCAGGCTCTGCATCCGCTGGAGGCGTAGCATTCATCGTCACCATTAAAGCGTTTGACAAGTTTGTATTACAGCCATTGTAATAGACTTTTACATAGAAAATGTAGGTGCCTGGTGGAAGGTTGGACACGGTGAAATTGTTCACAGGCGTAGTCCCCAGTATAATGGGCGCTCCGGGCGAGGCATCCAGCAACCATTGGTAACTTACGTTTTGGCCGCTATAGGTGTTCGTTGACAGCAGGATATTTTGGCCAGGACAGAAAGAAACGCCATTTGAACTGAGCACTGGGGTTATCCCCAATATATCTAATTCCACCGGAAGGCAAGCCGTAGAAGTACAACCCGTAGCCCCGGTAATCGTTACACAATAATTACCGTTGTGTAAGGCCGTCGCATTGTTGGTCACCACAGGGTTTTGTTGTGTGCTGGAAAAGCCTCCTCCCTGTTTAATCCACTGATAGGTAAAGGTATTGGGAGCAGCCATCGGAGGATTGCAGAATAGTTGCAGCACGCCCCCTTCACAAACCGGTGGGAAACTCAATATGGGTCTTTCGTTTTCGACCCTGACAATGGTAATGCAAGAAGCCGAATTGCCTGAACTATCCTTGACGGTCAGCGTAACATTGAAATTACTGCCCGCTTGAGTGCAATTAAACGTATTGGGTGAAAGCGTGAAGTTTAGATTGGCCGAAGGGGTGCAATTGTCTGCGCTTGAGTTGTTGATCTCCGATATAGGCAAGGTATAATTGGGCAGGCCTGCAGGGTTTGCAAAAATGGTCAAGGTGGGTTGGCATTGGGCATTGGGCCGCACCGTGTCGCGCACCGTGACGGCGAAGGATGCCATACCGGTCAGACCAGCGTTATCCGTAGTCGTGTACATTACGGTATAGTTTCCAAGCGGCAGCGTTACTGTAGTTGTATTGCCCGTGAGCGTACCGCTTTTTACGGGTTGGTTCAGCGCGTTTTTTACCGTGTAATTTACGACCGCATAACTGTATTCCAAGGTCACTTGAACCATACTTATCCCGTCTGTTCCATTGGGCAATAATGGCGCGCAATTGCTTACAAAGTCAGTGTAGCTTCCCAAATCTCGGTTTGCCTCGAGATAGAAACTCGTATTTCCGCCGCCCATGGCCCATGTATTGATATCCGCTGCCGTGACGAGAATAGAGGTATCAAAAAAGGTCGAACATTCTCCCAGCATCGTTCCCTGAGCAGTAGGCCCCAGGTCGTTCCCTATTTCATCAAAAATCTCGAAAAACTCCCCTAATTGCGCATTGTCACCTTTGAATCTAACTTTTAAAATCCCCGTTCCCACTGCGTTGGGGATTAGTCCGGCAAGCATGGGTAAAGCGTCAGAGGCAACCAAACCCACATCAGGGTCATTCTCAAAATGGAGCAGCATGACCGCCGAGGCGAGGCTCAGGTAGGCAGACATCTGGCAATTCTCCGTGATGGCCGGGAAAGGCAGTGTCACGGTGCTTTCGCAGTTGTTTTGACCGGTAAACGCCGTGATGTTGGCAGGTGCGGCCACACTCGGAGGCTGCGTGTCATTCACCGTGATTTGTACCGAAGAAGTAGTCGAGTTTCCGGCACAGTCTGTAGCGGTATACACGACGGTGTGAGTTCCGGTGGCCAAAAAAGTTTGACCGGCAGGCGGGTAGTTTTGCGAAGCCCCGCCATCCAGGGTATAAGTAAGAGCAATTGGGACATCTGATTTGGAATAAAAATATTCCAACTGGACCGTCACAGAGCTGATAAGCGGGGCACAAACAAGATTGATGGAAAATGCCCCTGTGCCATTTGGTACTGCTTTAAAATTTGCAACACCGTCTGACAACCAATTATTTACCTGAGCAGTTGTGACGAAAAAATTATTCGTCTTGATACCGCATTGTGAATTCGTATTTGCTTTGCCAATAAAAACATTGTTTTCGTCATAAATTTTGAAATACTCAGAGGTATCCTCTGCGTCCGCATTTTCCAAAATAACTTTCAAAACGACACCGCCTGACACAGGTTGAAAAGGTGGCAGATTGGGCGAGGTCAATTGGAAATTCATGGTAGCCACAGGCGTCACTGCGTTAGACCCAGGTCCCGACTTCACCATGGGCTTCGATTCCATAATTATGATATTGGTAAACTGGTCGCTACACACATCGGTAACAGAAAGTGGCCCGGGAATCGTCACATCTGCGCCACAATCGCCCAAGTCATTGGAGAACATCATGGCGGAGGGCGGCACGATGCTTGGCGGCGTGGTATCTTCTATTTGAATGAGTTGAGTGTAGCTTCGGGTGTTGCCACAATTGTCGGTTGCCGTCCATACGCGCTTCAGGGTGTAGTTCGTCCAGTGGTCGCAAGCGGTTGTGTCCGGATCTCTGATTTCGGACTGTACGAGGTTCACCGTCACCGCATTGTCGCAGTTGTCCGCAGCATTGAACGTGCTGTTGTTCGGTGGAGCGGGGATAGCATCGCATTCCACGGTAATATTGGCTGGTATGTTTACCAGCGTCGGCGGCACGGTATCAATGACGTGTACGACTTGATCGAAGTTTGTTTTGTTGACACATACATCGCTGGCCAACCAATGCACGGTGATGGTATATTGGCCCGTGCAAACACCCGGCGTAATCGTTTGACCTGTTTTATTGGGCGTAGCGGTGAGCCCGCTGCATGCGTCGGTGGCATGAGGCAGGGGCGCAGGGAAGGGCATCAGCGCACTGCACAAGGCCGTGGTATCTAATATGCCGCCTGGCACTGGGCCAAGATTGTCTATAACCGAGATGGTTTGGGTGGCCGTGCGGGTGTTGCCGCATTGGTCGGAGGCCGTGAATGTGCGAACGATGTTGTAAGTATAATGACCACAGGCAGCGGGGTTCGAGTCTTGAAAAGAGGTGTCTGTCGTGGAAATGCTCACCACAGGGCTGCATATATCAGTTGCCATGATATTGACACCCATAACTGGGGCGGGCGGCAGTACAAACGTGTCGCAGCGGAAGGTTTTGTTCGCGGGAATGAGCGTAAAAACAGGCCGCGTGGTATCGCTCACAAAGATGTTTTGCGTGGCGGAGGCCGAATTGCCGCAATCATCGGTAGCCGTCCAGGTGGTGAGCACGGTGTAAGAGCCTGCGCAGAGGCTGTCTTTGTAAACCCTTGAAAAAGTGACGACTACGTTCGCGTCACAATTATCGCTGACGGTGGCGGCGGGGATAGTTGGCAGGGGATTTGGGCAGTAAACCGTGTCGGCTGGCTGTAGGCCCATGAAAGTAGGGGGCTGCGTGTCAACGATACTCCAACGCAAGGTAACCGTGTTGCTGTTGCCACAATCGTCGGTAGCGCGGAAGGTCACATCGGTAAACCAGCTGCAGTTGTTCGCCTGCACCACAGGGTATGGGCCGGTATTAAAATTGCCGGATCCCGATTGCCCATTGGAGCTCGTGAATGTGAAGTTCGTCCAAGTGAAATTGGAGCAATCTTCTATCACAGCGGCATTCCCATGAGTGTTTATCCAGCTTTGGAGCATGGTTTGATCATTCCCCCCGCCACATTGTTCCGTTTTGTTCACCCCCGTAATCACAGGTCGCAAAGTGTCTATTGCACCAAAATCAGCATTGCCCATAACCGTCGGGTTAAGGCATGCATCCAGCACTGAAAATTCAACAGAAACCCGCCCATGAACCTTGTCATAAAATTTGTTCCCAATGGGTTGTGTACTGCACCCTCCAGCAAAGGATGCCAAAAATGCCGCTACTACTTGTGCTGAATCCTTCGGAACACCGCCAATTTTCATCGTATAAGAAAGCGGAGACGAGCAAGTGTCGAATGCCTGCGAATACGCCTTGGTATTGATCCATTCCCGGAGTTTGGTCAGTTCGTTGTCGTTTTGAGAACAGTAGGCTACGGTGTCTTTTGGAGGCTTGATTACCACAGGGCCTTTATTATCCGAAGTTGAAAACGTGACGGACACGATTTGCTGGATCATGCAATTGTCAATGGCCCAAAATTTGACAACGAGCGGCACCTTACAACCGGGGGGGAAGCTCGCCGGGGCGTTGTTTATCAGGGATTTAACCCCTGATGCATCTGTGGCTGCGAAATTGGCGATCTGCAAATCACGCCAGGCCGGATAGGCAGTGGCCAGGTTTACACAAGACGCTGAACCATTAAGCGGGTAGCCGGTAATTTGTGGAGGAAGCGTGTCTTTGTAAATGATGATCGTTTGGGTAAAAACAGCCGTGTTGCTGTTCTGGTCGGTGGCCATCCAAGTGCGGGTGAATGTCCCGCTCTGGCAGATAGGGGGTGGGGTCGTTTGGTAAAAAGTGTCTTTCAGGACTCCCGTACAGTTATCCGACATCGGAAGGGAGGTCTGTGGAGGCACTTGTGCGCTGGAACTAAACTCAAGGGTATCCAAAACACCCGTCAGGTTAAATGCCGGTGGCGTGTTGTCCACAAAATTGATGAAGTACTCATAAGTGTACGAGTGCCCCATGTTGTCTTTCACAAACCAATAAACATGCGCTACCGTGCCACTGCTGAACAGGTCATTGTACTGAAATCCAGAAGCAACAGTGTCAAACATGGACATTGTAATGGGAAACCCCATGGGGGAAGTTACCACCGGGTTTGGCACATTGCCTTGCAACATAGAATTGCAAGTCGGGCCAACGAAAAGCGTGGTTGGCCCGGTGTAACTGAAATTGAAAAAATCAGGCTGGGCTTTGAGCCAAGCACTGGGAAGCATAAAAAGGCAAAGACCCACACAGAAAGGCGTTGCCCGTAATAATTTGTGTAACCGGTTTGTCATACGGACGGGTTGGGTTTCAAGAGTCGTTGGGACGGCCCTTGTTGTGTTTGTTCAAGTGATTATTATGAAGTGATGAAGTGATGAAGTGATGAAGTGATGAAGTGATGAAGTGATGAAGCGATGAAGCGATTTGGACTCACTTTGGCCATGTCTTGGATGCCTCACTTCATCATTTCATCGCTTTATCACTTCATACCTATTTCATCACTTTCTAAAAACTTCTTGTCTGGCACATTTTCGTCTAAAAACGCATTGAGATCCTCTGTCTTAACGTCACGGACAATCTCGCCAAATTCATTGACATGGAGGCTGACTTTTTTCAGATCCTTTGCTTCTTCGGAGGTTTTGGGAGCAGACTTGGTGCTTTTTGATTTCTCCATATTGAGTATAGCTTTTGTGTGTCTGTGGCATTTTCTGGCTCATGGAGAGGGGTGGTACACCGATGAAAAGGATGATAAAAGGATATTAATAAAATTGAAGGTAAATAAGTGTAGCAAACGAGTAAAACCAGTTGC
>JANMME010000212.1:0-5906 GCA_031373015.1 Saprospiraceae bacterium | reverse complement strand
GAAAAATTTCGGGCATCTCATCGCCTTCTGCATCTTCAAAATAAGTGATGCTTTTTGCTACTCTTTTAAAAGTCCCAGTGTGTCGGGTTTGACTGTTTCCAAATGTAACATCGGAATTGCTCTTTTGGTACTTGAAAATATAAGCTGAGAAAATTCAGGGTTTTGGGATCCAAATAACGCATTTGCGTAGTCTCTGTTTTGATTTTTTCCACGCCGTAATAGCGTTTTATCTCTTGCCACTCTTGCCAATTCCCATACATCACGACTCGCTCCATGACGTAGCGGGCACGCAAGTCAAAGTCAATTTTACTAAAATCAACATCCCAGAAAAGCACTTTCGAAAGTTTTGGCGGCTCTTTTTGCATCATTATCTAAATTTGAACATTGGCAAAGGTAAAACAAAGTCCGTTCGCCAAAACCTTCGCATTTTTGCAGCCCGGTTTTTCTTGCGGGGTAGTAGTGAGGCGGTGACTTGGAGCCACCGCCTCACTTTGCCTCAATTCCTTTAGTTCATCGTTTTTACCCGCCGAAGTCTTCCTGCCCGCCAAGTCTCGGCAGGCAGGGACGAAGGCGGGCATAGTTTATCGTTCATGCAATTCCTTTTCCCAGCATTCCTATCCGCCATCGCGGTCATATCCATCCCGATCATCATCCACCTGTTTTATTTCCGGCGGTTCAAGCGGGTGTATTTCACCAACGTCCGCTTCCTCAAAGAAGTAAAGGAAGAGACCAGTAACCGCCAAAAACTGCGCAACCTGCTTGTATTGCTCATGCGCTGTCTGGCCATAGCCGCCATGGTGCTGGCTTTTGCGCAGCCCTTTATTCCGCTTTCTTCAGGGGTAAAAAAAGGCGAACGCGCAGTATCTGTTTTTGTGGACAATTCATTCAGTATGAACGCACTATCCAAAGACGCGCCCTTGCTGGAACTGGCCAAACAACGCGCCCGGGACATCATTTCAGCTTACGGCGTAGAAGACCGTTTTCAGGTGTTGACCAATGATTTTGAAGGCCGCGACCAGCGCCTCATTAGTAAAGAAGACGCCCTTTCGCGCATCGAAGAAATTCGCACGAGCCCTGCCTCGCGCGATCTTTCCAAGGCCCTTACCCGCCAGCAGCAATGCCTCAATACGGGCAAACAGGAGAACAAGACCGCCTTTGTTGTCAGCGACTTTCAGAGCAACATAGCCGATGTGACCAAGTTCCGCGACACGCTCATCGAGGTCAACCTGGTGCCCATGCGGGCCGTGCAGGAACGCAATGTGTCAGTAGACAGTGCATGGTTTGAAAGTCCCGTGCAAATCCTCAACCAACCTGCCCGGCTGCTTGTAAAACTCAGCAACCGCAGCGACGACGATGCCACAGACCTCCGACTCAGCCTTCGGCACGATGGGCAGACAAAACCAGTCGGCGCGATCAGCATCCCGGCCCGAAGCACCCGGCTCGACACCGTGAGTTTTACCATCCTGCATCCCGGCTGGCACGAAGCGCGGCTTTCCGTGACGGATTATCCGGTGCAATTTGACGATGATTATTATCTCGCTTTCCACGTCGCTGAGCGCATTAATGTGCTGGCAGTCAATGGATCAGGAGAAAATAGGTTTTTGGATAACGCCTTCTTGGGAGCTAAATATTTCCACCTTGACAATGCGGGCGCGGGTGCACTGGACTACTCTAAATTTGCTGACTACCAGCTCATTGTCCTCAACGAACTGCCTACGGTTTCCTCTGGACTGGCCACTGAGCTGAAAACCTTTTGCCAAAACGGCGGCAATGTGCTCGCCTTCCCCGGCCAGACCGCAGACCTGAATTCGTACAATGCTTTCCTGGGAAATTTTGCGGCTGGGAACCTTGGAGCTTATGAACCTACTCCTCGTCAGGCCAGCCAGGTCAATACCGAGGAATATATTTTCCGCGACGTTTTCCTGAATAAAAGTGCCAACCTGCGCTTGCCCAATACCCAGGGCAATTTTAAAATTGCTCCCGCCCGAGGTGAACAGATACTTACCTACCGTGACGGTTCGTCCTTGCTTTCTAAATTTTCACAAGGAGAGGGCGCGCTCTATTTCAGCGCCGCCCCGCTCAATGAGCAGGTCAGCGACCTGGTGCGCAACGGCGAAATTTTCGTACCCATGCTGTTCAAAATGGCCATTGCTGGCACCAAAGGCCGCCAAATAGCCTACACCATCGGTAAGGATGAAGTTTTGGAGGCCAAGCACAAAGTCTCCGCTAGTGGAGAGACAAATTACAAACTCAAGCTGGTAGCAGAGGGAGCAGGGGCAACGACCAATGGTCAACAGTCAACGGTCAACGGTCAACAGTCAACGGCCAATGAGCGCGAACGCGCCATCACGCCTTGGCATGACAGTCAAGAATTCATCCCCGAACAGCGCATTTTTGGCTCAAAAGTGCTGCTCACGCCTGGCAGCCAAGTGCGCGATGCCGGCTGGTATCAGCTCCATTTGCAGAGCGATAGCACATTGGCAGAATTTGCCTTCAACTACGACCGAAAAGAAAGCGACCTGGCTTTCAAGACCGACGAAGCCCTTGCCGAAGGCCTACCCAAAAACATGAAAGTGCTCGCTACCAACGCAGAGGCAAATTTCAGTCAAGTCGTGGATGAACAGGAACGCGGTATTGTGCTGTGGCGCTGGTGCGTGGTTTTTGCGCTGTTATTTTTGGCATTAGAGGTGTTGTTTTTGAGGTTGTGGAAGGTATAGCAGCCCAGTCAATATGTGAATTTCATAAAATTTCATAACAATTGTGTAACGCATCACTACTCCTGATGCCCACACCTTTGTATGGTTAAAATCTCCCACAATTTGCCTACAATAACCATCCTAAACAATTCATTCATTCATTTAGCACCCAATTCTATGCGTATTAATTCATTTTTTCTGACCCTTGCACTTGTCATATCTTTTTTGATTCCTCAAGGTCAGGCTCAAGTGGCCATTAAAGCAGGCGTAAACATCGCCAGCATTTCTGAATCGGCCTCCCTGGAAGCGTACGAATCGTTGAAAAACAACTCGGTGCTCGGACTTCAGGCGGGCGTATCGTTTGACCTCGGCCTGTCGAGCATGTTTACCATCCAGCCAGAGCTCCTCTTTATCCAGAAAGGCGGAAAATCAACCTATGTATTCAATGCAGACAACAAAATTGTATCGCGGCTTTACTACAACTATGTAGAAGTGCCAGTGCTCGCAAAACTGAAATTCTATAAAGAAGACGGAGGTGGTTTCTACCTCCTCGGTGGGCCATTTGTAGGACTGGCGATTAGTGGCAAGACAAAAACGACCACCACACTGCTTGGTAATACAACCACTTCTGAAAAGGACTTCAATTTTGACAACGACGACGAAGCCGAACGCCAACGCCGTACTGATTGGGGTGTTTCTTTTGGCGGAGGGGTGAAATTTGGTCATACGTTTTTGGATGTTCGCTACAATCTGGGCATCAACAACTTGCTTGACGACGACAGCAACAACCAGAATGACAATAAACCTTACCGCCGCACACGCGGCATTGGTGTCACGCTAGGTTACGAGTTTTAGCGCCTGCTGCATTTGTGCTCTGCGCTTTCTTAAAACTAACATAACATCAACATATTCAAACACTATGAAAAAGCAATTTTTATTCGCAGGCCTCTTAGCATTTTGTTCGGCCGGCTCTGCCCTTGTTTCCTGCTCCGATACTCCCTCTGAGCGTCGCGAAGATGCCAAAGAAAATCTTCAGGATGCCAAAGAAAACCTCAAAGATGCAGGTCAAGATGTTTCAGATGCATTGAAAGCTGAACGAGATGACCTGTCTGCAAAATTGGACAAAGCAGGTCGCGAACTGGATGCCGAAATTGAGGAGATTGACCGTAAAATCGAAAAGGCTTCGGCCAAAGAAAAGGCCCGCTGGCAGGAACGCCGCAAAATGCTGGCCGCCGAACGCGACGAATTGAAATCCGACATGAAGCGCGTCGGAGAAGACATGAAAGATGGCTGGAATGACTTCAAGACCGCTACTGCCAAAAAACTTGACAAGATTTCCGCAGATTTGAAGGAAGACTAAAATAAGATAGGTTTATTAGGTCGCCCCAGAAACGGGGCGGCCTTTTTTGTTTTATAGCTTTCAAGGAAGATTGTTGTCCAAAAAAAAACCGCGCATCTATCTTTGGGCTTTCGAAAAAACGTCGAGACAACGAGAAGTTCCAATAAGAAAATGTCAAAAAACAAGCGTCGAACACAGAGCCCTGCCGAACAGTCAACCGTCGTAACGGCAAAACCTCCTGTCCATCATAACATTTCTACTACTCCCTTCGGGTGGATAGGCGTCGCCCTCTTACTCATCGCTTTGATAGCGCGATTGCGCCTGCTCGATATCCCCTTCGAGCGCGACGAGGGCGTGTTCGCTTACATCGGTCGGGCATTGATGGGGGGCGAGCGTTTGTACACGGACTTGTACGACAACAAGTTACCTGGGCTTTACCTGATCTATGGACTGTTCTCAAGCATATTTGGCGTACAGCCAACGGGCATACACTTGGGGGCTTTACTATGGCAACTGGCGACTTTGTCCGTGTTGTTTTTATGGCTTCGCGAAGTGATTGGGCGCGACCGAGCGCTGGCCGCTACGGGACTTTTCGCCTTGTATGCCGCCAGTAGCCAAGTGTTGGGCTTTGCTGTCCATGCTACCCAGCTCTGTGCTCTGCCGGCCTTTGCCGGTTTATGGGCTTTGTGGCGCGGCACTGTGAATGGGCGCGGCCCTCAAGCGGCATGGATGATCCTGGCCGGTCTCGGTGCAGGATTTGCCATTTGGATCAAGCAGCAAGCCCTGTTTTATGCTGTGTTTGGGGCTTTATACCTGGCTTGGTGGTTTTTCGGGCGCGGACGATTCGAATCCATCACACGCGCCATCGGGATGGGAATGCTGTACGCTTTGGGCGTGATTCTGCCTGTGGGTTTGAGTGCAGCCTGGTTTGCTTCTCAGGGCCGTTTTGACGACTTTTGGTTCTGGACGGTGCAAATTTCAACGGGAGAGAAATTCAATACGCAGGCACCGGGAGGCTGGTTCTTTTTCAACTTTTACTTTCCAAAGGTGATATCGCAATGGTGGTGGGTATGGTTTAGCGGCATTTTTGGCTTGGTTGTCATGCTGCGTCAAAAACAGATACCCGAGCAACGCGCCCTCGCATGGTTGCTGCCGCTTTCACTTTGGGGTGTTTCCCTCGGTGGGGCCTTTTATCCGCACTACTTTGTGTTGGCCTTGCCCTGGCTTTCCATCTGTGCCGTTATGGGGCTTGATTCCTTGCTGCGCAAATATGGCTCCACGGGGTGGTTTGCTACTGCGCTGGTGGTTTTATGGCCCGTTTTGGCCCTCAATGGCTATTGGTTTTGGGAAAACCATCGAACCACGCTGTGGCGGGCATACAGCAGCAATTCTTTTCAAGAAATGGCTGAGATCGGCGCCGAGTTGAAAAAGCGAAGCAGCCCTTCTGATTCGATCGCCATTATCGGCTCGGAGCCGGAATTGTTATTGAGCGCCGACCGCGCTTCCGCTTTGAGTCACCTGTTTTTTCAGGGCGTGGTGCAGCGACACGCACGCTATGCCCAATTCCAACAGCAAACACGCGAGGAACTTTGGGGCCGCCGACCTCGATTCATGGTGCTGCCCGGAGGGCAATTCGAGCACCTCAAGGACGACCCCTTGGTGAAAGAGATAGTGGCCAGATTGCCAAAGGATTATCACACGATTTGTGTGGTGGACCTTGCAGAAAAGCAATCGAAAACCACCTGGGATCCGCCGCCTGAAGATGCCGTGCCAAAGACGCTGTTTTGGATCATGGTGATGGAGCGGAATTAGGTGGGTGCGTAAAAATAAACCGCCGAGGCGCAGAGACGCGGAGTATTTAAAATTATTAC
>JANMME010000812.1:0-2826 GCA_031373015.1 Saprospiraceae bacterium | reverse complement strand
AGGCGCGGAAGCTTACAACAACAACTTTCAGAACATTTGGGCACCCGCGCTCAATGTCCCAGGCTACGTTGAAATCGTAGCCCAGTCTGGCTCTTCCGGCACCTCGGACGCTCTTCAAAATGGAACAAATGCCTTCCAACTCAGCCCAAACCCGACGCAAGCATCTTCGCAAGTGTTGTTCCACTCAAAAACATCAGGAACGGCGACTGTATCGGTAACAGATGCGCAAGGTCGAACGGTGTTTGAGCAAAAAGTTACGGTGAAAACCGGCGAGAACCGGTTTGATATTCCTGCCAACGCCTTGAATGCCAAGGGAATGTATCAAGTGTCGCTCCAATCGAAGGAAGGAGTTTCTTCGCAGATGCTGAGTGTTAACTAGCTGTACCGGCGGCTTTAGCCGCAGAAACGCGCGATTGGAACATTTGGCCTAGACATTGCATTCCTGCGGCTAAAGCCGCCGGTACATTCATTTCCAACCAATTTATCCCACCATGATTTACCGATTTTATTCCCTTATCCTTGGAGCATTGCTCTCCTTGCTTTCTTTCAATTTGAATGGGCAAGGTTTTAGCGTTGTGATTGATAGCGCAACCGTCCAAACTGGGCAAACTGTCTGTGTACCAGTAAGAGCAAAGGGGTTTGATGCTATTGTCAGCTTCCAATATGCACTTACATGGAATTCGCAAGTGTTAAGTTTTGACCATACCCAGAACTATCATTTGACGGGTTTGAGTGGAAACGATTTCAGTATGAGTCCTCCCAACCACTTGGTGATTGCCTGGTCCGACCCTGCTGGTTTGGGCGTAAGTAAAGTAGATGGGGCAATATTGTATGAACTGTGCTTTATAGCAATCGGACCTCCTGGTAGTAGTACTGTTATCACCGCAGATAGTGACGGACTGGACACCGGATATGTTGAAATACTTCCCTTGTCAAGCACTTCCGATGCGCCCCAAAAAAAGGTAATCGCTTTCCATCTTTCTCCCAATCCAACTACATCATCAATACAAGTGCTTTTCCAATCGCCCAGCACAGGCAACACGGTACTCTTGATTACCGATGCGCTGGGCCGGATCGTTTTGGAGCAAAAAGTCGCAGTAAATATCGGAGAGAATCGGTTTGAAATCCCGGCCAGTGCGGTGAATGCTAAAGGAATGTATCAAGTATCGCTCCAAACGAAGGATGGCGTTTCCTCGCAGATGCTGAGTGTGCAGTAAAAGGAATATCCAATATCCAACAAGGAATTTCCAATGCCCAAGGATGCTTCGCGTTTGGCCATTCATCTTGACTTAATGACCTTAAACAACAACCAATCCTAAGAGCAGCGCCAACTTGGAAATTGGAAATTCCTTGTTGGATATTGGATATTTATTTGGACATTCCTTGTTGGATATTGGATATTCCCTTGGATATTTAAAACCACCCTGTCTTCTTCCGAGTCGTCCTCCGCGCCCCACCAAGGCCGAGCACCCCCAACAACCCGCGTGTGAGTTCCCGCGCCACCGTGCGCCCTATCTGACGGGCAAGCGGGTCTTTAGCGATCGTCTGGATCATACCGGGTTCTTCTTTTTCTTGTTTGGTCTGCGCAACTTCCTGTTGTTGTGCAGATTGCATTTCTTGCGCTTCTGCGATTTTGCCATTGAGGACCTCGTAGGCGCTCTCCCGGTCAACTTCTTGATTGTATTTCCTTGCCAAGGCAGAGCGGCCAATGATGCTGTCTATTTCAGTGGGCGTCAGGATGTCCATACGGCTTTCAGGCGGGCGCATAAGTGTGTGGACGAGCGGGGTTGGAATACCCTTTTCATTGAGCACACTGATGATGGCCTCCCCTATCCCGAGGTTGGTGAGCAAATCTTCAGTTTCATAAAATTCGGTGATGGGATAGTTTTCGGCAGCCAGTTTGATGGCCTTGCGGTCTTTAGCCGTGAAGGCTCGGAGTGAATGCTGGAGCTTCAAACCCAATTGAGCCAGAATACTTTCTGGAATATCCACCGGGTTTTGGGTAATGAAGTAAATACCTACGCCTTTGGAACGAATCAATTTTATAATAGATTCCAACTGCTGCATCAAAGCAGGACTAGCCTCCTGAAACACGAGGTGCGCCTCATCAATAAAGATACAAAGTTCAGGCTGTTCCACATCTCCTTTTTCAGGGAAAGAGGCGTATATCTCTGCCAGCATTTGTAACATGAAGGTACTGAACAACTTGGGGCGATCCTGAATGTCCGTCAGGCGAACAATACTGATAACACCGCGGCCATTTTCGTCTATGCGGGTAAGATCCTGGACGTCGAAGGAAACTTCACCAAAAAAGGTTTCCGCGCCTTGCTGCTCGAGCTCTACCACTTTGCGAAGGATCGTGCCTGCCGTGGTGCTGCTGAATTGGCCGAACTCGGCCTCCATCTCCGCCTTGCCTTCATTGCCGAGGTATTGCAGCACTTTTTTGAAATCCTTAAGATCAAGCAGCGGCAGGTTGCGGTCGTCGCAGTATTTGAACACAACAGACACCACGCCGCCTTGGGTATCGTTCAGGCCCAAAATACGCGAGAACAGCACCGGGCCGAACTCGCTGATGGTGGCACGCAATCGCGAGCCTTTTTCACCGGAAAGGGTCAGGAATTCTACCGAATTGCCGTTGCCATGCCAGGTAATGCCGATTTTCCCGGCGCGTTCGGTGATTTTCGGGTTATCGGTACCGGGCATGGCAATGCCGCTGAGGTCGCCTTTGATGTCCATGAGGAGAGAAGGCACCCCGTTGGCAGCGAGTTGCTCGGCAATGGCTTGCAGGCTTTTGGTTTTGCCCGTACCTGTGGCCCCGGCGATCAG
>JANMME010000805.1:0-11024 GCA_031373015.1 Saprospiraceae bacterium | reverse complement strand
CGAGAGATCATAAGCGGTGGGCTGGTCCTGCGTAACGGATTGAATGGACGAACGAGAGCAGGGACGCTCAAGTCCATCTTTCAGAACATCTCGTTCAACCCAAACTACATCGAGGAGTACATCCCGATGCAGCCCTTGCATACGATGGTGTTCGACCGTTTTTGTGAGGATGGGTGGACGTACTGGTCGGACCAGATCTTCCGACGGAATTATTGGGAATGGCGCGGTCGGCCATGCCGGGTGGTGCTGCTGCGCATTGATCTGCGCCATTTTGAGTTCAGCAAAAGTCAACGCAAATGCCTTCGCCGCAACGAGGACTTGGTCATCTTGCGCCGCCCGATCCGCATCGAGCCTATGCATGAGATGTTGTTTGAGCGTCATGCGCGGCGTTTTAGGCACAACCGCCCGGAGAGTATTTATGGCTTTTTCAGCGCGTTTAGCAGCCTGATGCCTTGTTACGGAATACAGTTCGATGTGTTCAGCGGGGAGCGGCTGGTGGCTACGAGCTATTTCCACATGGGGCGCAAGAGCATGGCGGCGAACTACTGCATCCACGAACCCGACGAGTGGAAGCGCGGACTCGGCACGTTCACGATGCTGAAAGAAATCGAGTTTGCCATTGAGCACAAACGCCCGTATTACTACCCCGGTTTCGTGTACGATGTCCCCAGCGAATTTGATTACAAGTTGAATTTCAACAACTTGGAGTATTTTGATTGGTGGGGCAATTGGTACCCGCTGGGTCGGATGGCGGTGCGGGATTGGCGCAGCGAATACGCCGTTGAGGCACCTTTGACCGATGAAGAAATGCGTGAATATCGGAAAGATGTGCCGCTGTGAGGGATAAGAAGTGACACTTTTTCAAAAAGTGTCACTTCTATACGGGCCTATCTCACAACCAAAAACGTAGCCGAAAGCGGCGGCAGTTCGCTGCTTATTGCGCGGCAGAAATAAAGCCCATTAGTCAAACCGTTTGTTGCAATCGTACATGAACGCTCGCCCTTATCGAACTTCCTCGTCAAGCAATGTGCTCCTCCCGCCGTGCAGATTTCCAACCTTGTTGAGCCAGACCAAGCCTTGGGGAGTAAAACTTCGAGGTAGTCCTTGGCTGGATTGGGGAAGAGTTTTAAGCCCTCGGAGCCTTCTGTTTTTGGCTCGGTTGCCGCCGACAAGGGCGTGTTGATGCCCAGCGTGTCGCAGGGGCTGCTTGAGAGGTCGTAGAGACGGTAATTGGGGAAATGGGGAAGCGTGCGGACGTTGGTGACCGGCAGTTGAACATCCTGCGGGACAAAATTGATGTTCGCAATCCCTGTTCCTTCGGGGTTCTTCAAAGCGTGGAAATAACGGGCACGGGATGGAATATTGCCGTAAATCTTTCCGTCAGGGCCATTCACAAGATAGTGAAAAGTATTGCCAGGCACGTCATAAAGCCCTTGGCCGTAGGAGAAGCGCATAGTGTCCAACTTTGGCGTACTATATTCTAAATCTGCGCGGAAAAGCACGTTGTGCGAAGTAGCGTAGAGATAGCGTCCGGAAGGCGAGAACGCCACTCCGCCGCCCGCGAACCAGTGCGCGGGCGCAGCCAATTCAAGCGGATCACCAAGCAGTCCGGCGCAACGGTCAAAGCCCAGCACGGTCACTTTGCAATCGCCCCAATTAGCTATCATGCTACCGTCGAGCGAGGAAGAGGTTTGGCCGTGGTGCTCACATGCGCCTTCGCCCAAAGTCAGCATTTGAGGGGGCATTTCCATGAAGCCTTGTGGCGATAGAAGGAATATATGCCATTTTGTATTTCCGAATTCTGGCACGAGCACCCACCAGTCGCGCCCGTTGGCATGGCGGACGGCGGTGAAATTACCCAAATCTCCGTCCAACAGCACGTTATTTTTAGAGGTCATATCCCCCAAGCCATTTTGCAGCGACATATCCACCATCGAATAGTAGAGCGGGCCAAGGCGCAATTTTCGGCCCGGCTCGTAGGCCGCGCCCATGTGGAGCAGGTAGTAGCGAAGCGAGTCGCCTGGCATGGGCAAGGCCATTGCGCCCTCTGGAATGATGTAGCCTTTCCAGGGGCAGACTTGGTCGCTGATGCCGCCGGGGTTAAGGCCAAAGCCGTTGGGCATTACTTCGTGGTTACGATTTGCAATTTCACAGCCATTGGAATAGAATAGGAGATTGCCTTGAGGGTCGGCAGCTACGGCTTCGGTGCTTTCAAAATTGAAAGCGAGCGGTATTTGCTCCACTTGCAGCCCCCCGTTCTGAAAGCGCAACTCAAACTGCCCGTAACCCGCTACACCCGGAAATTCCTCGTAGCCGCCCAGCCATACCTTGTCCGATAATTGGGCGTGAAGGCTTAAAAATGAAAGACCTAAAAATATAGTCAAATATAAATGCTTCATTTTTGCTCCATTTAATTTTTGTCCTCTTTTTTGTCCGATTCGGCCTTTTTCTTACCTTCTTCCCGTCTTTTCAAGGCCAATTCCGCCATGTTCAAATCAGGTGCTCTGGGCTGCTTGCTGGGCTGTGCATTTTTAAATAGTGGCGGCAGCAGGGTGTAGCCTTCTGGCTTGGCGAGCGTGGGTGGATACCAGTCGCTTTTGGTGAAACCATCTCCCAGCTTTTGGCCGTTGATGGTGTCGCAGGGCGAGCCTTCCCATTCGCCGAGGCGGTAGTTGGGAAAGAGGCACATGGTGCCGTCGTTGTACTTAGGCAGCGTAAGCCCGTGCTGTTCTACATCAGCGGCTTGGCCTGGCAGGTCGGGATGGTGGATGATATGCATGGAAAGGGTACCATTGGTAGTAGCGTAGTAGATTTTTCCATCGGGGGCGAGGTTTGGATTCCAAAAGCCCGTTACGAAAGGTTCTTGTGGGGAGGCTTTGCCATCGAAATAGGCCAAAGTGTCAAAGCTTGCGCCAATATCGGATGCGCTCAAATCTAATACCGTCACTGTTTCCCAAGAGGATAAGTACAAATATTTGGAATTCTGGGTGAAGACTGTCGCAAAGCCAAAAAATGTTTCGTCACCCCAAGGCAATAGGCGTAGGTTGCTGAAATTGCCGCTGCATCGGTCAAAATCATAGATATACAACCCGTGGTTTCCATCTGCTCGAACATAAGTATGCCCATCGGGTGATATGTCGTTGATGGATTGATACTCTGCGCCGGGAAATTGGTAAGCCATTTCGGTAGTAAAGGGGCCATGTACCCCTGCTGGGTCAAGTAAAAATGTGTACAAGTAAGGGGTAGATATCTCGCCCGCTATGATCCACCAATCGCGCCCATTGCCGTGTTTCACGGCCACGGGGTCAATATAGTCATGGTCTGCTGGCAGCATGACATGGTTTTTTTGCGTCACTTGCCCTAAGCCATTATTGCCATTCATATCCACAAGGGTATAATAAAAGGGTGAGGTGATAACGGTGCTCGTAATGGCTGTGCCCATGTGAAAAAAATAATATTGGTCGTGCTTCCCCGGCGCAGGTAGAGCAAAGCAAAAGGGGCCATTAGGGTAACTTCTATCCTGCCAATCCAGCCAAACTGGGCCGGGGTTGAGGGTGTCTCCGTTTAGCATTAGGTTGTGGGTCGTGTCGCGTATGGAGATGCCATTGGAGTAGAAGGCCAAATGGCCAGAAGAGTCGCTACATACCCCACAGTAAAAGTCAATATCTATCTTTTTTGTCTCGGTGTAAATAGAAGGCGGAATGGTATTGAAACTAATATTCGCTCCACCCAACAGGGGGTGGACATTATTGTAGTAGCCAAATAACCAATTGTAGTCATGTTTCTGGGCGCTGCACAGTAGCGGGACGACGATAAATATGGCAGCAATCAAAACCTTCTGTAGCATAGCAAAAGAGAAAAGGTGTGAATTCTAGGAAATAAATAAGTTGAGCCGCTCGCAAAATACACAAGCGGCTCAACTTCAAAAAATCAGTGTACGATAGCAAGCTTATTCAAACAAACTAGCCTTTGCTCTCCCTTCACCTGCACATAGTACAGGCCGGCTGGTAGGTTCTGGGTGTTAAGGTCAAATGAACCCGCGTCTGTAAGTTGGATGCTGCGCTGTATCCGGCCTTGTGGGTCGCAGAGCGTGAGCATTCCGCTTACGGCCTTGTCAAAAGCGATGTGGCAAATGTCATTGGCAGGGTTGGGGAACAGGGTAGTGTTGAAAAATCTTGTGGCATCCTCACTGCGCGGCTGCGAAAAGCCTGGACACATGGCTTCGTCGTCGTAATCAAATTTTTCAAGGGCGGCTCGAGCTATCACTACGCCGATTCCTCCTGCGTGTCGGCACTGGTTAGCGATGGTCTGCAACGTATTCTGCTGGGATTCTGTCCACGCTGCATTTCCGACCAATTGTCGTTGTGCCAAAAGTGTCAGTACCGTTTTCAGGTTGCTTTCCCAAACATCAGTCGCACTGATGGCTCCCAAATCCGAAAGCAATAAATTGGCTCGACTGGCTACCTCGGAGAGATATTGTGCAGAAAGGCTTTGGTTGGTCTGCTGCAAAGCAGTCAGTTCGCCTTTTAGCGTAGTCAGCGTTTGTGCTATTTGTACTTGTTGGGCAGGGGTTTGTGCCTGCTGCATCTGTTGGTTTTGTACTCGTATCTCGTCCAATTTTTGACTTACAGCGGTTTGGTTATTGCTCCAGCTGCTTTCCAAGGATGCCGAAAAAAGGGCGATATTGTCCCATGCCTCTCGTGCTCTTTGGAGTTTGCCCACATTACCAGTATTGTGCAGGTTGTAGAACAAGGCATCCGGGCTGCCCGTTGGGCGCAGTTCGGGGTGCACCATTAGCACAGAAAATGCGCCAAGGCTGGCTTCCCAAGTTGAAGCGGCATAGCCTTTGTATGGCTCAAAAGTACCGTCAATCACCATCCTCCCTGCTCGTGGCTGGGGTGGATCAGTAGGATCCTGTTCATCTTTGAAGCAAGGGAGAGATAGGCTGGGCGATCCCCCAGAGAAAACAAACCAACCATTTCCAGGCACTCTTGGGTCAGCCCAAAGTGGAGAATTTTGGTTGGAGGTGTTTATCAAGAATCTTGACATAAACAGAGCACCAGAGGTCGGGTTTCCGTCAAACCTTGCTTCGGTTGGACTGCTATCAGGCCATTTATTTTCTTTGTCTTTTTGTTCTCCGATGATAGTGCCTGACTCAAGATACAAGTCATCTACGTTCCCGCCCATCGTATTGAGTCGGAAGTTTACAGGGTTGCAGCCAGGGTCTTTGAAGTAGAACCCTGCATCAAGGTTTTCAGCGTAGTTGCAAGAGATATAACACTTGGTGGAGCTGTAGTCCTCCAAGCCATGGTATTTTAAAGTATTGTTTGCCTGTGCTGCCCCAAAGTTTCCAAGGAAACTGTTGGAGACTATTTCGCAAAAATTGGAATTGTTTACCCAAACACCCTTGTACTCGTGCTCAATGCCTGTCGGGCTAAGATAGTTTTGGTAGAAAAAATTATCCTCTAACTTGATTCTTGGAGTAGACAAAATCCAAGCTGCATAATGCTGGTAAGAAATGAACGGGTCGGAGTTTGCTTTGAGATCATCGTAAAACTTGTTTTCGCTGACAAACCCTTTGTATGGAGGTAATACAACGTTGCTAACGTTTATTCGAATCCCAGATCTGTAATTCACTTCATCATCACGATTGTCCCGGAACTCGTTTTTAGCAATGTCTATTTTTGAAAATTTAGAGTTGTACAAAAGGATACCATTACTGCCAAACCTCTCAAATCGGGATTCAGAGACATTCAGTTGAGTTGGCATGGGGCTTTCGGTTATCTCGATTTCAGAATCCAAAATGGTTGTGAAACGTGCATTTTTGACAAACAAGTTATAGTTCTTTGAAAAAATACCATGGCCGTAATTGCTGACAATTGGTGGGCTTACTGGTAGACCACCCAGTCCGAATATGTTTGCAGTATACACACCATTGACACCATTCAAGTCTATTGCTGTTGCAGATGCAAATGGACGG
Organism: Saprospiraceae bacterium; assembly: GCA_031373015.1. Classification (GTDB taxonomy): domain Bacteria; phylum Bacteroidota; class Bacteroidia; order Chitinophagales; family Saprospiraceae; genus M3007. Next base: position 5,044 of record JANMME010000805.1, on the reverse strand, counting down.
TCATAAAAGGTAGAATTAAACACATCAAGGTTTGAATTAGTGGCAGAAATACCATTCCTATAGTTCCTTATAGTATTTGGGAGTCCTGTTAGATCTTGGTTTCCAATTGCGATAAAAGGCACATTTTTCAAGTGTAGAGCATGCGGGTTTGAAAACGGCTCTCCGTTACTATCCACGGAACAATCCGAGATTGGGTCTGAAATAATTTCAACGTTATTGTGAGCAATTCCGTCACCCATCAATGTTACATTGCCAGTTGCCATAATGCCATAGTAATTGTCCAAAAAATTATTGCCTACAATTTTAGCTTTTGACCCAGGACGTAGGTCAACTCCCGTACAAGCGCGAAGGACAATGCAACCAGTCAATAAAATTGTTCCGCCAGATGATACTTGTATACCGGACCAACTCGGATTAACAAGGCAAATATCGAATTGAGTAGGCACATTGCCATTTGGGTTGGGTCTGGCATCCATTGTGCAGTTATTGTTTATGACAATAGTAGACATTGATGTAGCGTAAACATTTACACCTTGTAGATTCCATGTACCTACATCAATGGTGAAGGTTCCATTAATTTTTATACTACCACCAATCATATTCGCCACTCCTGATGGCGCACCTGACAGGTTGGGGATTCCTACATTACTACCTACTGCAAAAGTAGGTGATTGGCACTGCCCATAAGCAATCCCCGGCGTGAGCAGCAACGCAAATGCAACCATGTTGGCGCAAAGTAATAGAAACAAAGACTTTTGGACAATGCCCGTCGCAAAATGATGGGCCGTAGGGTTTTGCGGCATTCGGAGGCCTTTAGTTTGCCATGCAGCAAAGATTGTCTTTTTCATAAATCGGAAAAAAATTTGAGATGAAAAGAACCCTGCCTTCGCTTCCGCCTACGTCAGAACTTCGGCGGATAAAATATCTACAGCAGGTAAAAAGGTGAATCTGTTGGTCTCCTCGGGGTTTGTGACTTGCGCAATTCACCCTACAAAATTCGGCCTATCCTTGTGCCGTCGTACGAACCAGCAGTTCTTTTTCAGAACTTTTGATACATATCTCAGAACTATTCGTTATTTTTGTCAACCCTATTGGCAAAACAAAACAATCTTCACACAAAAACACCCTCTACGCTTCATGTTCAACTCCGACCTACCTACCAAATTTCTGCGCTTGCGCAAATACCTAGAATACAGCCAAGAAAACATCGCCCTTGAAATGGGCATCAGCCCTGAAGCCTATGGCAAAATAGAACGCGGTAAAACCGGCATCAGCGAGGAGCGGCTTCAGCAGTTATCCTCAATTTTTGGCTTCGAACCATGGGAAATGCTCCAACTCAGCGCCGACGAGCTTTTGATCTTGCTGATTAGCCGAAGAAATTCTGCCCCGCCCCCGAGAAGTAAGCGAATTAGCATTTTATGCAACATTTTTTAAAGAACACCGAAACTGCCGACACCACCGATACCACCGAAGGGTTTATCCGCAAGCGCAAGAGAAGATACCGGTATTTTTTCGGTGGTATCGGTGGCGTCGGCAGTTTCGGTGTTCTCCATGCGCATATACGTAACATCAGTGATTCAAACGAGCGACCTCAAACTGTCGCCCTGCTTCCATTTTTGCAAAATAAGTTATTATAAAAATGCAAATCCGCCGAGGAATGGTATTTTTCGCCCTTGAATTTTCTTTCACCAACCTTTTCTTCTGTTTCACCGCCTATGAAAAAGCAACTTTTACTCCTCGTGTTTCTCACGATGGGATGGACTTCGGCGTACGCGCAAATCCCGGATGGGAGCATCGCGCCCGACTGGACAGCCACCGATCTGAACAACAAATCCCATCATCTTTACGCTCTCCTAGACTCCGGTTATACCGTTTTTATGGACATCTCCGCCACCTGGTGCGGTCCATGCTGGAACTACCATAATTCCGGCGCGCTTGAAAACTTGTATGATGAATACGGTCCAAATGGCACCAACGAGGTGCGGGTCTTTTTTATGGAAGGCGACGCTTCAACGAACCTTGCCTGCCTTTATGGGCCATCTGGCTGCGTAGGCGGCACCCAGGGCAATTGGGTTGCGGGGACTCCTTACCCCATTGTACACGCCCAGGGCCCTAGCATTGCCAATGCTTACCAGATTACTTACTACCCAACCATTTTTGCCATTTGCCCTTGGGATCACAAAGTATATGAGACAGGACAATTGCCCACCTCAGGGCTTTACGAGTTCCACCAATCGCATTGCGGTCCTCCTGACTTGCTGATTGATCCTACTGTGGTTACGAAAGTAAAATGCTTTGGCACCAATACAGGCGCCATTGATATTACACCCAGCGGTGGCATTCCTCCATACACCTATCATCGGAGCAACAACGCGAGCAACCAGGACCTGACCAATATACCTGCAGGCACCTACTCCGTCACCGTGAACGGACGGAAAGGCACCCAGGGTGTTGCTCAAATCGAGGTGCAAGGCCCCGATGGCCCGCTCACGCTCGCGCTGGAATCTTCTACCCCTGTTGGTTGTAATGGCATACTGGGCACTGCAACCGTAGCGGCCTCCGGCGGCTGGAACGCCAACTACACCTACAACTGGCAAAACGGCCAGAATGGAGAAACTGCCTTTAACCTCAATGCCGGCAACCACGTCGTCAGTGTAACCGACGACAACAGTTGCAAAGTGAGTATTACGGTGAACATGGCACCTGCCGTATATCCCACTGCATCAATCGCCACGCCTGGCGTCATTACCTGCAGCCAACCAGCCGTTCAAATCAATGGTTCTGGATCAAGCTCTGGCCCTGAAATTTCATATCAATGGTATGCAGGCGTTGGAGGTCACATTGTGTCGGGTGGCACTACAGCCACGCCTATTGTTGATGCTGCAGCCACCTACACCCTGCAAGTCACCAATATCGCAAGCTCTTGTTCTTCCTTTGCCAGCAAACCTGTAAACGACGACCTGAATAAACCCTCGGCCAATGCTGGTCCGACGCAAAACATTTCTTGCACCGCGCCTTTGGCCACGCTCCAGGGCTCAGGTTCTTCGGGCTCCAACTTTACATACCTCTGGACAGCCACGAATGGCGGCAACATCGTCAGCGGTGGCACCACGCTTAATCCCGTGGCGAATGCCGTAGGTGATTACACCTTGCAAGTGACGAACACTGCCAACGGCTGCACCCAGACCTCGGCCACCAATGTGACAGGCACGGCAGCGCCCAAACTCACCACCACCAGTGGCACACTAAACTGTTTGGTGTCGGCTATCCAACTCGCTACGACTACCAATGCCGCCAGTCCAACCTTTACATGGACGGGACCAAACAATTATTCCTCCTCGCAGCAAAGCCCTACAGTGAACGTGTCTGGCTCTTACAATGTCGTCGTTAGAGACAGTATAACCACCTGCACCAGCACGGTCACTGCCAACGTGACCACCAACACCAATGCCCCAGGTGCATCAGCTACGGGCAACACGTTGACCTGCGTAGTAAACAACGTGATCATTCAGGGCGCAACACCTGACACGCTGGCTTCTTTTGCTTGGACGGGCCCTAACGACTTTAAGTCCGATCTTCAAAACCCGACAGTGGGCGAGGCAGGCACCTACAATCTCGTTGTCACAGACACCATAAATGGCTGTACTTCCACGGCTTCGGCAGCGGTTGTGTTGAACAATACACCGCCTGTTGCGTCGGCTGTTTCGCCCGGCAATTTGAATTGCAATACCTCGCAAATTCAACTGAATGGTACAGGCTCATCTCAAGGTGCTAACATCAGTTATGTTTGGACCGTTTCTAATGGCGGGCACATCGTTTCAGGCGAAAATACCCAAACACCACTGGTAGATTCCGTGGGCACTTATTCCCTCCTGGTTTCAAACGCCGACAATGGCTGCACCCAGACGGCTTCTGCCAATGTGGCGCAAAGTCCAACGGTTTCAGCGGCTATTGCTGCTCAGTCCAACGTGCTCTGCAACGGCGGCGCTACGGGCTTAGCCACGGCAGCAGGTGCAGGCGGCAACGGCAATTATGCTTATGCCTGGAGCAATGGCGGTAGCACCGCTTCCATTACCGGCCTCGTGGTCGGCACTTATGTGGTGGTAGTAACCGACGGTGAAAATTGCTCCTCCACCGCCTCCGTAGATATTACACAGCCTGGTGTTTTGGTGGTTAATGCCAGTGCTTCCGCTCAATCTGCCTTTGGTATCAATGACGGTACCGCTACGGCCAATCCAACCGGCGGCACCGCAGGGTACACTTATGAATGGGATAACGGAGGTACGATACAAACCATTTCGGATCTCGCTCCCGGAAATTACGCCGTGGTAGTAAGAGACGCTAATGGATGTACCGTCGTACAATCCGTAACCGTCAATGCCTTCAATTGCACCCTTTCTGCCAATATTTCAGGCAGCAACGTTGCTTGCAACGGTAGCAATAACGGCGCGGCTGAAGTGCTCGTTACAACAGGTGCGAACCCCACCGCTTTTGCTTGGAGCAATGGCGAAACATCGGCCTCCGTTGGCAACCTTGCAGCAGGTACCTACACGGTCAACATTACCGACGGCAACAACTGCCCAGCCGTGCTCAGCATCAGTATCAGCGAACCAGCGCTCCTCGCCGCCAATGCAACTGCCAGCGCAGAATCTGCGCTGGGTGCAAACGATGGCACGGCCACGGCCAACCCGACAGGCGGCACAGGGATCTATACCTACGCTTGGAGCAATGGTGGTGACACAAAAACCATCACGGGTCTTGCGCCCGGCACTTACACCGTGGTCGTGACGGATGAAAATGCCTGTTCTTCCGAGCAAACCGTCGAAGTATCTTCTTTCCTCTGCGTTATTTCTTCTCAGAATACGATCTCGAACGTGACTTGTGCAGGTGCAGGCAATGGTTCGGTCACCGTGTCGCTCATTGGCGGTACTGCACCGTTCAGCTATAATTGGAGCAATGGCGGCAACACGCCAACTATTTCTAACCTCGGCGGCGGCACCTACATCGTGAACGTATCAGACGCAAATGGATGCGACTTCAGCAC
>JANMME010000110.1:0-3307 GCA_031373015.1 Saprospiraceae bacterium | reverse complement strand
GAGAATCACAACCCAGCCAGTTTTTTAGCACAAAATCTTTCACCGTCCCAGCCGGTAGTACGGCCCCTTGATATGTGTAGGTTTCATTTGGACAAACACCAAACGAAGCTGCTCCTGTTGAAATGGGAAGTGCCGAAACCGCCACCACCACGATGGAATCGCACCCGAGCCAGTTGGTCAAATTGAAATTTTGCGACTGCCCCACGGCCAAATCCACGCCGCCGTAGTTGTAAAAACTACCGGGGCAAACGCTTGCATTCAACGTCGAACTTGAAGTAGTCAAGGCCGAAACCGTCACGGTCACGATGGAATCGCAACCAAGCCAGTTGCTCAAAGTAAAGTCCTGCGATTGCCCGACGGCCAGATCAACTCCGCCATAGTTGTAAAAACTGCCCGGACAAACATTTGCATTCAAGGTCGAACTCGAAACGGGCAAAGCTCCAACCGCCACGGTCACGACCGAATCGCAGCCCAGCCAGTTGCTCAAAGTAAAGTCCTGCGATTGCCCAACGGCGAGGTCAACGCCAGCGTAGGTGTAAAAACTGCCCGGACAAACATTTGCATTCAAGGTCGAACTCGAAACAGGCAAAGCTCCAACCGCCACGGTCACGACCGAATCGCAACCCAGCCAGTTGCTCAAAGTAAAGTCCTGCGATTGCCCAACAGCGAGCTCAACTCCAGCGTAGTTGTAAAAACTGCCAGGGCAAACGCTCGCATTCAAGGTCGAACTCGAAACGGGCAAAGCCGTAACGGTGACCGTTACGATGGAATCACAGCCCAGAAAATTCTGGAAACTGAAATCCTGTGATTGCCCGGCAAGGACGGGTGTTCCGTTGAATAGGGCCGATTGGCCCGGGCAAGCGGTCAACGAAACGGATGAGGCAAGGGTTGGACACTTGTACGCATCCACCAACAAACGAGCGAAAACTTTGCCGCCACAGCCCGTGAGCCTCACCGAATCGGAAAAGATGACCATTTCCCAAAGCGGACTGAGCAATTGGCTATCAATCTGCACGGTATAGTTCGTGGAAAGCACGTTCAGCCAGTCGAAACTGCCGTTGGTGCCTGACTGGTTTGGGGCAACAAGTGTTCCATTTTGAAGCAATTGCACTGGAATTCCGGATAGTAGCGTGTCTGCTGCGTCTATAATCCCGTTGTCGTTCACGTCCGACCACACTTGGCCTAGTACGTTTCCGAAGCCGTCGTAGAGTTCGACTGTGAGGGGGGCACTCTGGGCCTGGCAGCCGTTCGTATCTGCTAATGCAACCCAATACGAGCCACTTTCGATAGCCGTAAATTGATTACTTGTAGCGCCGGGTATGGGCTGCCCTTCAAAGAACCATTGCCAGCTGACAATTTCGGGCAGAGGAGGCAGGCAAAGCGTGTCGGGGTTGCAACGCTCGTGACAACCGGAGGGTATAGCACCAATATTCGGGCCGGGAAGAAGGATGGCCGGATCACTGCTCGCTGCGCAACCAAAAGCGTTCGTGACTTTTACGATGTACCTTCCAGGCGCCGAGGTGATGAAAGAAGGGCCTAAAATACCGTTGTTCCAAGCCAATTGCCAGCCAGGCTGATTTGGGCCTACATAATAAACCTGCGTTGGGGTTCCTGCGCAAAGGTTGTCCGCAACAGCCATAAAATCAGCAGGGGTGGGGTTAACTTCTACCGTGAAAGGTGGCGTAATAAAAGTACAACCACTGGTAGGCTCCGTAATCGTGACATCGAAGGTGTGGGTGCCTACATTCAGGAGATTGTTCCGGTCTTCGGTGAACAACAAGGTTTGATTGATTTCGCCTGCAGCAGACCACTGGAACTGATAATTGCCGTTGGTGTTTGCCAGGAGTATCACATCGTCTCCTTCACATATTGTCAAAGCCGAACTGATCGTGCCTGTGTTTTGCCCTAATTCGTTGAAAATCTGTGCTTGAATAAATCCATCTGGGGTTGGGTATTCGTTGACGACCCTTGGTTCCGGCGAAAATTGACAGCCGTTGGCTGCAGTGACGGTCACGGCATAAACGCCTTCGATCGCAATGTTGACGCTTTCGGTAGTCTCTCCATTTGACCACAAATAAGCAATTCCAATCGGTGGTGCATGGAGGGCTGTGTTTTGGCCGTGGCAAATAGTGATCGGGCCGCCCGGCGTGATTTCACCGATCAGCGTATTAGTTGAAATGGGGATTTGTTGTGCTGCAGAGGAAGTACAGCCCCAAGCGTTTTGAGCAGTCGCCGTCACCGTGTAAGTACCAATGTTGCCGCCATAATCGTGATAAACAGTGGGGCCTACTGCTGTGTTGGCGCCGCTGCCGGGCTGTCCAAAGTTCCAAAAGATTTGAATCGCATCGGCACTTGGTTGGGCGATGAACGGCGTGACTTGGTTGGCACATCCGGGGGGTAAAGAAGCAAGCCCGGGTTGAGCAGCTAGTGGTACTGCTACGATTTGGCTAAAGGAGGAAGTACAGCCACTTTCTGTTGTCACGGTAAGTGTAGCCAGATAATTGCCCGAGCCTGTGTAAGGATATTTTGCTTCCTGGGAAGTCGTGGTGGAAGAACTGCCACCTTGCAGGTCGCCAAAGGCCCAATCCCAGCGGGTAATGCTGTGATCAGGAAGGCGGGTACTTTCATCTATGAAAAGGGTGGAATCACCCGGGCAATTTTGCGCTACCGAGAATTGCGCCAACGCCTCTACATCCACCGAATCGAGGGCCTCGCAAACCGAACCGTTTTGCAAGAGCACCCGCACCATCACCAGATATTTGCCCGCGTTTGGATAGACAAAACTGGCATTATCGCCAGAAGCCGTATCTATTTCGATGCCACCTGAAATGCCCGTCCACCAAAGTGCGCTGCCAGGTACATACTGCCCCCCTGTGTAGTCATTGAGTACGAGGCGGAAAGAATCGCAACGCGGACTAGGGTCTGGCACGGCCTGGATACTTCCAGGTGGACAGAATGGGTTGTTATGGTTGGGATTGTTGCAGACACCGCCGCCTCCGCCGCCACAATAATCCCACAAAAGAATGGGCGGCGCGCTGGCCGTACAGCCATATTCATTGGTCACCGTGGCTGTATAAAGACCGTACTGATTGGTACTGAAAACGTTTTGATTTACACCCAATGGATTTCCATCCCGATACCATTCATAGTCGAAACCAATATCGTTGTCGGTGAGTGCGTAAAGGGGAACGGTCAGGGAATTGTTGCAAAAACCCGTCGGGCTAGCGGTCGTGACGCTGAGGTTTGGACTGGGATATTCCGCAATTTCAAAAGACGCAACATCGGTGCAGCCTTTTGCATCGGTTAC
>JANMME010000099.1:0-5157 GCA_031373015.1 Saprospiraceae bacterium | reverse complement strand
GCTGCCAAAAACCGTCGTTTGAGAAGGCAAACAAGACCCCTTTTTGCTGCAAAAGTGCCGCAGTTTTGAACGTTTGATCCACATTCTCGTCTTCGCGGGTGGGAAGGCTCTGCGTTTTCCCGAGGATTACGGGTACGTTGTGCGCTTTCAAAAAATCAACGGCCAGCCAGGCGTCGTTTGCGCCCACGAGTACTTTTCGGATGCCAAAACTTTCGGCGAAAAGCACGGATTCCTGGATCGTTTTGATATGGTCGGTGTGGATATAAAGGGTGGTTTTTTGGTCAAAAAGTCCGCGCATCGCTTCAAACCTAAGATTTTTTACTTCTGGCGCAGGTTGCTGCGCGTAAGCGCGGGCTTCCTCAAAAAAACGGCGGAGTGCCTGTACATCTTTGTCGTACTGGTCATTTTTCTTCATTTCTGGAGTGCCCGTTTCAAAACCGCCGAAAGTGCTGATTTGAGGCCAGTTGAGGTGTTGTCCCTCATCCGTGCTATAAGCAGCATCTTCCCAGTTCCAGGCGTCCAGTTGCACCACCGAAGAAGCCCCGGATAGGATGCCACCTTGTGGCGTCACTTGCGCCAGCAGTACGCCGTTGGAGCGTACCGTAGGGATCACCTCCGAATCGGTACTGTAAGCCACCAGCGAGCGGAGGTTGGGGTTGTACTGGCCAATGTCGGCATAGTCAATGGTAGCGCGTGCAGCTTGGATTTCTGCAAGGCCAAGGGTGGTCAAAGGCGCGATAAAGCCTGGGTAGACGTGTTTTCCGGTGGCGTCGTACACGCTGGCGTACTTCGTGCGGTCAATACGGATGGTGGTAGCATCGGCCACCAGGGTCAGTTTGCCGCCCTCAAAGCCGACAGCGCTGTTGGCAATGACAGAGCCGTTGCCCAGGTGTGCGGTGGCGCCGAGGATGAGGATGGCGCCGGATTGGGGAGGGGCAGGGGCGGGGTTTTGGGCTTTTAGAGCGCAAAAAAGGGTAAGGGCGAGCAAGCAAATAGGGAAAGAGCGCAAGGTCATGGCGAAGATGATTGAGTTTTTATGGGCAATAATAGCACGGTGCTTTGATATTTCGTTGGCTGTTTTTGTTCTTCACGACATCGAAGGCGAAATAAATTTCGCTCTACGGCAAGGCGAAATAAATTTCGCCCTACGTCAATGCCTCAAAGAAGTATCCCTCCCCGCCAACTTATTCGCCGTCCAAGCAAAAATACAAGCCGTCCAGAAGGAAAACATTGAATAAATAAGCGCTGGTTTTACCATTTCGGCATTGCCGAGCATATTGCCGGCAATAAGGAAGGCCAGCGTGGTGTTTTGCACCCCACTTTCCATCGCTGCGGTAAGCCGGGATGCATGGGGCATCTTCATATACTGTAAGGCAAAATAGCCCGTAAACAAACAAGCGGCATTTTGCAAAAGGCCAACGGGCAAAATGAGCAGGATGTCGTGGGCGTTTAGCCCCGTGCCACCCACACTCTTATTGCCAAAAAGTTTGACTGCGAAAACAACGGCTAGTAGCCCCAACATGATATATTTGGCGGGCTTGCTGATCCGTTCCGCAAAAACCGGCCGTAATTTTCGGAGCAAAACCCCGAAAAAAGCAGGGATAATGGTAATGAAAAAGATGTGGCCCACTGTGTCCCAAAAGGGCAGGTGCAAATCAGAAGATTTACCAAGAAAGACATGGAGACCCATATTGACGACAATAGGGATAGAAAACAGGGTTAGGGCACTGTTGACCGCAGTGAGCGAAAGTGAAAGCGCCACATTTCCGCGCCAGAGGTAAGTGAGAAACCCCGAGGTAGCCCCGCCGGGACTGGCTGCTAAGATAATAAAGCCCACTTTTATTTCTGCCGGGATGGGCAGCAGCAGCGTGATGATAAACGCAATAGTGGGCAGCGCAATCATCTGAACCGTGAGCGCGGTGAAAAAGGCGCGAGGGTGCCGCACCACCCGCCTGAAGTCAGCAAAAGTGAGTGACAAGCCCACGCCGAACATCACGAGTGCCAACACCGAACCAACAGAAAGGTCAACAAAGAAAGCTGGGCTCAAAAGAGTAACAAGTTTATTTCCGCACAAAAGTAAAACGCTGCGTCTGCTCTGCAAGTTTGTTAATTCTTTTCGAGCGATATTGCAGCGGAATAACGTTTTATGGCAATAAAATTATGAAAATCAGTGCATTCTACCTCGCTGAAGGTATCCGATTGAAAGCTTTGAAAGAGGCCTACGCCGGTTCGCTCTTGCAAGAAACCCCTTTTGAACTATTCTACCGTGTGGACGAGGACAGTTATTTTTATGTCTTCGACTACGGCGCTGTCGTGTTCGCCAATATGGACGACACCGACATGAGTAAAAATCTCACACTACTCCAACCCCTGTCGCAACGACCTTTGGCAGAAAAGATTCGCGACGATTTTGAGATCATCCTTAAGCCTGATGAACCGCTCCACTTTGGCTTTGGAAGTCTGACTTGTCCGCGTATCACAGAAGATGTTGCGAAAATTGCAATGCTGAATGTAGCTCACTCGGTATCCATGGATTTTTATACCCGACGCGTGGAGGAACTGCTGGCCGAGATCCATGTTTTTACCAACCAAATGGAAAACGAAGGCACCATCCATATCAGCCGTTCCAACATGATCCGATTCATTGGCCGAATGCTTAACAGCAAAAATCGCATCATCGAAAACTTGTTCATTTTTGACAGCCCCGACCTCACCTGGGACGACGAATACCTCGACCGAATCCACCACGGGTTAGCGCGCACCTTCGAGATTCAGAGCCGCTTTAAGGAAGTGGAATACACCTTCAAAGTCATCGAAGACAACCTTTCTGTGTTCCGCGAACTGTATCTCCACCGGGAAAGCAGCAAACTGGAGTGGATTATCATAGCCCTCATTTGCATAGAAGTGGTAGATTTAATTTTGGGTAAATTTTTCTAACGGCCTTCCTCCATCCGCACAAAATAGATCAGCCCGGCCTGGTCAATTACTCCAAGCAGCGCACCCGTATCGTCAGCTACGCCCACGATACCATAGCCACGTTGGCGGATTAAGCCGCTGACTTTCACAAGAGAGTCTTCCAAATGCACTACTTCGGGACGTTGGGTATATTGGTTTATTTCGGTGGTCACATCGGGTTTTCGCATGGCCCGAACGATGTCGTCTTCTTCCAGCATGCCCACCAAACGGTCGTTCACATCGAAAACCAGGAAATGGCGCTCAAGGCCGTGGCGGAGTGTTTCGATGGCCGTGAGCATCCAATCGTTGGAGCGCAAGCGGGTAAAATGAGGGCGTAGCACATCACGTGCCTTATAGCGAGAAAGCAGGTCTTCAGTCTGTACGTTGTCGTTCTCGGCCCGTGCTGCGTAGATGACGAAAATACCCAAAATACTGAGCATGAAGTCGCTGGTCCAAAGCCCCCCGGCTACCAACATGAGCGCGATAGCCTGACCCAGCCATGCCGCAATTTTGGTTGCCCGAGGCCGCCCCAGCCACATGGAAAGCAAGGCCCGGAACACCCGCCCACCGTCCATTGGAAAGGCCGGAATCATGTTGAAAATGACCAGCACCACATTGGTAAAAGCTAAATAAATAAAAAAGTGAACGACCGGGGACATTAGGTAACCCGATTCTGTGGCTATTTCCTGCCCAATATCCCTAGTTTGAACGGCGGAGAACAGCATTTCCCCGAAACCGCCTTCTTCAACAGAGAAACTCAATACGACAAACAACAGGGTAGCAATAACCACATTCACTGCCGGGCCAGCAATCGCCACCACAAATTCGTGAAAAGGTTTTTCGGGCATGCGTTCCAGCCGCGCCACTCCCCCGATGGGCATCAAAACAATGTCCCGGGTTTTCACGCCATAGCGGCGGGCAGCAATGGCGTGGCCGTATTCATGGAGCAAAACACAGAGGAACAGGGACATGAAAAGTGTCGTCAGCCATACCGTTTGGACGGTGCCTAGTCCCTCACTTTGGGCATGCCAAAGGATGTAGAGGAAAATCAGGCCGAATGTCCAGTGCAAAAAAACCGGTATTCCAAGCCAAGTGAAAATTTTAAAAGATCCGCGCATTTAGCTGAAAGGTCGTGAGCGTTCCACCAAGGTTTCTGCCTTTGCTTCTGCCTCCGTTAAAACTATGGCAGACGAGAATATTTGGGCAGATAAATAGGCTTCGACGGGTAAGAGTGAAAAAGTTAGATAGGCTTCATGGCAAGTATAATGTACTGGTAGTCCAGCACATCCTTGTCAATTTTTGTTACTTTGAAGCCTGCAGCGCTTAGTTCGCGCTCCACTTGGGGGAGCGATACCTTGTACTCGTCGGGAGGCCCCACTGGCAAGTTGTTTTTCTTGAAATCAATGATCAACAATTGGCCGCCGGGGGCAATGCCTTTGCTGAGCGTTTTGAGGTATTGAACGCGATTTTCTATGTATCCGTAAGTGTTTACGATTACAACATTGTCTGCCTCTCCTGGCTGGAGGAGCGGGTCATCAACTTTGGCTAGGCGGCTCTCGAAACGGTCGCGGTACACAGCCGGAAGCCGTACTTTCACGCTGTCGAGAAAATTGATAAAGCGTGGGTCAATGTCAATACCGATCACTTTTTTTGCTTTTGGCACCAATCGGAAGGTGAAATAACCCGTTCCGGCACCGATATCTGCTACGGTTTCGTCTTTGATGTCGCCGAGAAAGGAAATGACCAATTCCGGTTTTTGCCAGATCCCACGATCCTTGTCCTCAAAGTCTGCTACGAGGCTCTCAAAATTTCCTGCGCCCGACTTCGGCAAAGGAAGTGGCTCTGAAACCGTGGTGGCGGGAGCAGCCTTTTCCCGGAAAAGCACGGTATCGTCGGTGCTCAGTCGAGGTTCGTTTTTACACGAAAGAAAAGCAGCCGATAAGAAGATGAAAGTAGCAATGTGCCTCATGTGTCAGGTGGGTGGGGACTAAACAGCACAAATGTAGGTAAGTTCAACGAAACGAGCGGCGAGCAAGTATCTTTGCGTGTGACTATTGACCGTTGACCGTTGACTGTTGACTGTTGACCGTTGACCGTTGACCACATTTTACCCCGGGCTGTGTCAAAAGGTGTTTCGCGGATTTTTTCGAGAAACAATCTTCTGCGTTTTGGCCAATTGAATCCTATAAGGTTTTAAAAACC
>JANMME010000097.1:0-14959 GCA_031373015.1 Saprospiraceae bacterium | reverse complement strand
TCAACCGGGCGGCCGCCCGCAGAAATGAGAGCACGCCATCATCCCACCTCCCCCATTCAGGTCAAAAGCCGCCTCCGCCCATTTTGGCGCACGAAATTTTGGTCGAGCATTATTGGAGAACCCATACGGTTCGCTTGGGATACCAGCCCAATTCGTGTCCAGCTTTCCATTGCCGTTCAGGTCGTGAAAACAACTAACTGCGTATTTGCCGGGCGGAAAATTGCCCATTGATAGTTTTATCGATCCTTTTTGGGTGATCGGCATGATCTTGTTACTCCGCATTTGATTCGTTTTCAAAAATTTTCCTTCCTGGTCGTATATAGCCACATAGAGATTGCCTTTTGCTTCCCGTAGGTTGCTAAAGGTTACCTGAAGTTCAGGTTCAAAAAACACAGGGAAAAACCACAAAAGCAGGAGCATAAGCCTTTAATTTTGGGGTTTAGAACAAGCCTTGCAACTAAATTGTTGTAAATTAGGTCTTAAGCTTGAATCGTTAAACAACCTTGTTCCAGTGTTTTTGGTAAAGAGGATGGATAGACAAAAAATCTGGTTCTAACCACTTGAAAGCCGCAAGATTTACTAAAAATAAAATTCTGAAAAAGGCTCCAGCATTCCACATTTCCCAAACATTGCCTGTGCTTGGCCTATTATTAACAAATACTTATTCGTTCATACTTTTTTTTCTGCGCAGAAAAAGCCTACTTTTGCGACCCGTTTGGGAAAGCAGTGCTTTTTCTCGAAAATTTGGGCAATTGAACCATTTTTTAGCAAAAATTCTTTGTCTTTATCGAAAACCAGCCATACGCCAAACATCATTTTTTAAAACCTCGATTTTCAAATCGCCATCGCTCATCAATAAGTTTTCCATAATGAACATTCGCAACGTCGCAATCATCGCCCACGTAGACCACGGCAAAACCACCTTGGTGGACAAAATGATCCTCGCTTCCCAGATATTTAAGGAACACGAGATCACTGGCGATCTTATGCTTGACAACAACAACCTGGAACGTGAGCGTGGCATCACCATTCTTTCCAAAAACGTTTCGATCAACTTTAAAGGGATAAAAATCAATGTGATTGATACCCCAGGTCACGCCGACTTTGGTGGTGAAGTGGAGCGCGTACTCAACATGGCTGACGGTGTGCTGCTTCTGGTAGATGCATTTGAAGGCCCTATGCCCCAAACCCGTTTCGTGCTACAGAAAGCATTGGAGATGGGCAAAAAACCTATCGTGGTCATTAACAAGGTAGATAAGCCCAACTGCAACCCAGATTGGGCGCACGAACAAGTGTTTGACCTTATGTTTTCCCTGGAAGCCACCGAAGAACAACTCGATTTTCCCGTGGTATTCGGTTCTGCCAAAAACAACTGGATGGCGCACGACTGGAAAAACCCAGCCACAGATATTTCTGTCCTCCTCGAAGACATTGTAAAATACATTCCTGAGCCAAAAATTGCCGAGGGAAACACCCAAATGTTGGTGACTTCTTTGGATTTTTCAACTTTTATCGGACGTATCGCGGTAGGTCGCCTTTTGCGGGGCAAACTCGTGGCAAACCAGCCGGTGACGCTGTGTAAAAAAGACGGCCGCATGCTGAAACACCGCATCAAGCAACTGTTTGTGTTTGATGGCCTCGCTAAAAAAGAGGTAAAAGAAGTAGAAGCCGGCGATATCTGTGCGGTGGTAGGCGTTGACGGCTTTGAGATCGGCGATACCATCGCTGACTACGACAATCCAGAAGCACTCGCACCCATCTCGATTGACGAGCCGACCATGTCTATGCTCTTCACCATTAATGATTCTCCATTTTTCGGACAAGAAGGCAAGTATGTAACCAGCCGTCACGTCCGCGAGCGCTTGGAAAAAGAACTCGAGAAGAACTTGGCGATGCGGATGGAAGAAACCAACTCTGCCGATTCCTTTATGGTGTTCGGGCGAGGTGTTTTGCACCTTTCTATTCTGATCGAGACGATGCGTCGGGAGGGCTACGAACTTCAAATTGGTCAGCCACGTGTAATTGTCAAACTGATCAATGGGCAAAAATGTGAACCTATAGAGGAGCTCACGATTGATGTGCCGGAATCAACTAGTGGCAAGTGTATAGAATACGTAACACGCCGCAAGGGTGTGATGCTTAGCATGGAACCAAAGGGTGACCGATTCCTATTGCGCTTTGAAATCCCTGCACGCGGTATCATCGGACTGCGATCCAACATACTTACGGCCACCCAAGGGGAGGCGATTATGACCCACCGTTTCAAAGCCTACGAGCCTTGGCGCGGCGACATCGGTGGCCGCCAAAATGGCTCGCTGATATCCATGGAGAACGGCAATGCTTTTGCTTATTCGCTCGACAACTTGCAAGATCGTGGCACCTTCTTTATCGAACCGGGTGAAGAGGTGTATGAAGGGCAGGTAATTGGCGAAAACAACCGCCCAATGGATTTGGTCATCAACGTGACCAAGGCCAAAAAACTGACCAATCACCGCGCTTCAGGTGCCGACGATAAAACGTCTTTGCCTCCAGCGCAACGCTTTACACTTGAAGAAGCACTCGAGTATATCCAAGAAGACGAATACGTGGAACTGACGCCAAAAAGTATCCGCTTGCGCAAAGTCTACCTCAAAGATTTTGAGCGCAAAAAATCTGAAAAAAGCCTCTCTGTAGCCTAAAGGCTTGTACAAGGGCAAGGAGTTGGCTCAATGGGCAATTCCTTGCACACTATTTTACATACTGAACGCCGAAAACTTTTTCAAAAGTCGCTCGTTTGTTTGGAAATTTTACTTTTGCAGCCGTTTTCGGCTGGAGAACATCAATTCAAACACCGAGATTGCCCTAAGTGCCTGAAAAATAAACTATGCGTACCAAACTATCCCAGTTCAATTTTGACCTTCCCACCGAATTGGTGGCCCAATATCCTGCAGAAGAGCGTGATCAAAGCCGCCTCATGGTTCTGCACCGCAAAACCGGTAAAATCGAGCACAAGATTTTCAAGGATATCCTTTCCTATTTTGGCGATGGGGATACTATGATTTTCAACAACACAAAGGTTTTTCCCGCAAGGCTTTTTGGACAAAAAGAAAAAACCGGCGCAAAAATCGAGGTGTTTCTGCTCCGCGAACTCAATCACGACGCCCGCCTTTGGGACGTGCTGGTTGACCCTGCCCGCAAAATCCGTGTCGGCAACAAACTCTACTTTGAAGACGAGCACGGCAACGACGCCCTCGTGGCAGAGGTAGTAGATAATACCACATCACGTGGGCGGACTATCCGGTTCCTCTTCGAGGGCACTGACCAGGACTTTATTGACGAACTCGTGAAGCTCGGCAACACTCCGCTCCCCAAATACATAGAGCGGGAGCCGGAAGCCATTGACCGTGAGCGCTACCAAACCATCTATGCCAAGGAAATGGGTGCTGTGGCGGCCCCAACGGCTGGCCTTCACTTCAGCCGCGAACTGATGAAGCGCCTCGAACTTAAAGGGGTTAACTTTGCCGAACTTACTTTGCACATCGGCTTGGGCACTTTCCGCACCATTGATGTGGAAGACCTATCGAAGCACAAAATGGAGGCAGAATACTTCAAAATTTCTCAAGCGGCTGCAGATACGGTAAATAAAAGCATCCTGGCCGAGAAAAAGGTTTGTGCTGTGGGCACTACTACGATGCGCTCTATTGAGACCTCTGTGAGTGCTGAACGCCTGCTGAAACAAGTAGAAGGCTGGACCAACAAGTTCATCTACCCGCCCTACGAATTCAGCATCGCCAATTGTATGGTCACCAATTTCCACCTCCCAAAATCCAGCCTGCTTATTATGGTTTCGGCATTCGGGGGTTTCGACCTTGTAATGGAAGCCTACCACCAAGCGGTGAAAGAAAAATATCGCTTTTTCAGCTACGGCGACGCTATGCTTATCCTGTGATATTCAGAGTTTGAGGTATTGAGATATTATCAAGCCTTTCACAGGCAATAAAAACATCTCAATACCTAATATCCAAATTTTTAAAAAAACAGAACCACCTATGTATTGGACTCTCGAACTGGCCTCCTACTTAGAAGAGGCCCCGTGGCCGGCCACCAAAGACGAACTGATTGACTACGGTATCCGATCTGGCTCTCCCCCAGAAGTCATCGAGAACCTGGAAGAACTTGAGGACGATGGCGAACTGTACGAGAGCATCGAAGATATTTGGCCGGACTACCCGCGCCACGACGACTTCTTTTTCAACGAGGACGAGTATTGACGGCTTTTTGATCTTTGCATTGCTTTGGTTTTAAGTCAAAATAAGAGGCCGATTCCGCGAATGCAGAATCGGCCTCTTTATTTGTGCCCCCTTAAATCCTTGAATCTCAGTTCTTGTTCGCAATCTTCAAATAATTCTCCAAAGCCACAGCGATGGAAGGCGCTTCAGGAGTTCCGGCCTGAATGTTCACCTTCATGCCACGGGCGGTCACTTCCCTCAGGGCCGCTGTGCCAAAGACACAAATGCGGCGGTCTTCTTGTTTGAACTCGGGGAACTGCTCGAACATGGACTTGATCTCGTTGGCCGAAAAGAAAGCGATGATGTCGTACTTGATGTCCTTCAGAGCAGAAAGGTCGTTGTTCACCGTGCGGTACATCACGGCCTCTTGGATAGGAACCTTCATATCCTTGAAAAAGCGTGTCACATCAGGATTCCCTTGGTCGCCGCAAGGGAGGTAAAACTTTTCTTCTTTGTTGCGCAGGATGTATGATTTAAGGTCGAGCACCGACTTTGTGCCATTGAATACCTTGCGTTTGCGGAAGTTGATAAACTTTTGGAGGTAGTTGGCAATGGCTTCTGTGGCGCAGAAGTACTTGGTTTCGTCCGACATTTTTATGCGCATCTCTGCGCAAAGGCGGAAGAAGTGGTCAACAGCATTTTTGCTAGTGAAAAGAATCGCCGTGTAATCGTTGGGATACACGCGATTTTTGCGATACTCCTTTTCAGTGAGGCCTTCCACCGCCACAAAAGGCACAAAGTCAATATGCACACCAAAACGCTTTTCGATTTCGTCGTAAGCAGTTCGCACGGCGGGTTGGCCTTGTGACACGAGGATATTGTGAACTTTGCTTGGGGTGGATTCCTGAACAGGTGCAGCACTTGCAGTTGCAGACATTCGGGAGTGCGTTTTGTGTGAAATTTGTGTAAGTATGAACAGTTTGCGATTTGAAAACTTCGCCATTAATGCATCTTGAAAAGAAAAAGTTCAGGAAAAAACCGCAACTTTTACCTTGCCTGCATCAGTGCGAGTTTCACTAAAAGCAATACCGGAGCAATTTCGACGGTGCAAAAGTACAACAAAAAGTGAAATGGGCTTTGCGTAAATATTTTAGCACCAATGGAGCTTGCTCGCAGGCTACGATAGGTGTAAAAAATGGCCACTAGCCCCAGCATCCAAGAGACCAGCAGCAATTGGTGGCTGCTCTCCTTGGCTGAAAAAGCGATTAGCAGGTTGAAGGGTACCAGAAAAAGCCCCAACACACAGTTGAAGATAACGACCAGGAAATTGTATTTTCGCACCTGAGCGTCCACTGGAAAAAGTGCCCGTATAATGCGAAGCATCAAATGTTTGGAGAGAAAAGCAGCGGCTGCACCCCCTAAACAAATGAGCAAAAACCAAATATTGTTGAAAGTTTCCCTTTGAAAAACACGCGTTACGAGGAATATGAAGATACCTGCGTTAAAGAGGAAATTACCATACAAAAGGTAATAAGGTGTGGTGCCTACAAATCCTGAAGCCTCGCGTTGGGCTACCGAAAAACCGTTGTCACTAAGAAAGCCTCCCCATGCTTTGCCAACGGCCGTCCGGTTGGAGGCCACGGAAAAGGTCAGAAAAGCAAAAGCGGCCAGCAATAAAACGGCCATAATGCTCCCAGAAAGCCCACCACCCCTTGGCAGTACGGCAAAAGGCTTGAATGTCTCTGTCTTGTTTTCCGCCAAGGATTCCGTTGCGACGGGTGCCCGGTGAGACACCACATCAAATGGATTGGCAGGAGGCAGGGAAATACCTTCTGCAGCAAGCACCTCTTTTGGTAAGCGGTGCAGGAGTTCAAAAGGGTTGGCAGCATTTTGCCCTTGTGCGACCGCACAAAAGATCGTTAGTACCAACACAAAAAACTTTTGCCGAAACATGGCGCAAAGTTACGCGAATGATTTTTGAAAAAAATTTAAACCCGGCTTTCCCGTTTGATAAAAGTAGAAGTATCTTTGCACCCGCTTTTCAGCAGACACTGGTGTCTTAGCTCAGCTGGTAGAGCAATGGACTGAAAATCCATGTGTCCCCGGTTCGATTCCGGGAGATACCACCAGAAATCCCGGAGATCGAAAGACTCCGGGATTTTGTTTTTTTTACCCGCCGAAGCTTCAGCGAAGGCGGGTTTCACATTGACCATATTTCAATAGTGTCCGAAGATATAGTCATCCGCGTCCTGCTGCTCCCTTTGGCCCTGCTCTATGGGCTGGGCGTAGGGTTGCGCAATCTATTCTACCGCATAGGCATTTTGCGCAGCGTTCGATTTGATCTTCCTGTAATTTCGGTGGGCAACCTTTCGGTGGGCGGCGCGGGCAAATCGCCCCACATTGAATACCTGATCCGGTGGCTCGACCAATTTCTCGAGGTAGCAGTTCTCAGCCGTGGCTATGGTCGTAACACATCGGGTTATCGTCCGGTGACGATCATTGATACCGCCGAAATGGTAGGCGATGAGCCTCTGCAGTTCAAACGAAAATTCCCGGAAGTACCCATCTGTGTGAGCGAAAGCCGCACGCTGGGTGTGCCAGAGTTGGTGAAACGAAATCCTGATACGCAGGTCGTATTGCTGGATGACGCCTTTCAACATTTGGCCGTCTCGCCAGGCCTAAATATCCTGCTCACCGAATTTGCGCATCCTTTCACCCGGGACTGGCTGTTACCCTCTGGTCGCTTGCGAGAGGGCCGCTACAACTACCGCCGCGCCGACATTATCATCGTGACCAAATGCCCGCCCGATTTCTCTGCCTTGCAGCGGCAAAAGATGATACAAGAAATTGACCCCTTTCCCCGGCAGCACATTTTCTTTTCCCGCTATCATTACGGCATTCCTTATGATCTGCTCCGTCCCGACCTCCGGCGCCCGCTCGATCTGGACACTGATGTGCTGCTTGTCAGTGCCATTGCCAATACCGATTACCTGTTGAAGTATCTCGCCGCTTCAGTAAAATCTGCGCAAACCCTTGAGTTTGAAGACCATCACTTTTTCAAGGAAGATGAACTCCGCGATATGATTCGCCGGTTCGAGCGTTTGCCGGGGCGCAACAAAATCATCCTCACCACAGAAAAAGACGCCATGCGGCTCGAATTGCATCAGGATTTTTTCTGGAAAAATGAACTGCCGATCTATGTCTTGCCCGTCGAAGTCGGGTTCTGTGACGACGATGAAAAATCTTTTCAGGAAGAGGTAAAACGAGTATTGTTGGAGTTTAAGAGTTAAGCGCCTCCATACGCCCGCAAAGCCCCCCTGACGCTCCCGAACCGCAGCAACAAATACTTAGCCTCTTCATATTCCATCCCCGTCGCCTGCATTACCATCTTCGCGCCTCGATCCACCAACTTGTTGTTGCTCAGTTGCATATCCACCATTTTGTTGTCCTGAACGCGCCCGAGCTGGATCATGAGGGAGGTAGAGATCATGTTTAAGATCAGTTTTTGTGCCGTGCCCGCCTTCATTCGGCTGCTCCCGGTCAGGAATTCCGGTCCAACCACGACAAGAATGGGGAAATCTGCCTCGGCCAGTAAGGGCGCTCCGGGGTTGCAGGTGATACAGCCCGTGGTGATGCCCTGCTCGCGACAAGCACGGAGGCCATGCACTACATAAGGCGTTGTGCCAGAGGCCGCGATGCCGATCACAGTGTCCTGGGCATCAATTTGCCATATCTTCAGGTCGGACCAGGCCTGGGTTTCGCTGTCTTCGGCGTTTTCCACAGGGTGGCGGATGGCGCGGTCGCCGCCAGCGATGATGCCGATAACCCATTCCGGAGGCGCGCCAAAGGTGGGCGGTATTTCAGAAGCATCCACCACGCCAAGCCTACCGCTCGTGCCCGCACCGATGTAAAACAAACGCCCGCCTTCGCGCATTTTGGGCACGATGGATTGTACCAAAGCCTCGATTTGGGGGATGGCCTTTTCAACCGAAAGTGGCACGGTTTGATCCTCGGCGTTGATGTTGACGAGCAATTCCCGGACGCTCATTTTTTCCAAATGGCGGTATTTTGAAGCGGATTCAGTGATTTTTTCCATGTTATTGAAATAGGCTTTGAAACATATTCGTCCATACCGATGGCCAGTTTTGTACTTAAATTTAATTTTCGTTCAAACTTGTTAAACACCCGTTTGGGAATTTAACAAGTTTTCCGAAAGCCGTAACAGGATTTAAGATAACTGGATATACAGACCCCCGCAACTTGCAGCAAGATTTAGAAAACAGTCAAAAACGAAAAATTATGAATACCGCAGCCCGCATCTTCACCCCGCTCTTTTTGTTGGCCTTTTTATTAACCGCTTGCCACACCGCTCAAAAGTATGTCGAAAGCGGCGACTATGACAGCGCTATTGACCTTTGCGTCCACAAACTAAAGGGTAAAACAAAAAAGAAACTGGAGTACGTCCAAGGTCTGGAACTTGCTTTCCGCAAAGCCCAGGCCCGCGACCTTGCTACTATCGAGCATCTCAAAGCAGAAAGTCGCCCCGAACTGTGGGAGCGCATCCACAATATCCACTTGGACATTCGCAGTCGCCAAAACAAAGTGGCGCCGCTTACCCCGCTTGTAGCCAAAAACGGCTACCGCGCCCAGTTCCAGTTTGTAGAAATCGCCTCCATGGAGCGCCAGAGCCGAGAAAAGGCCGCCGGATACCTATACGACCAATCTGTAACGTTATTGGATCGGGCTGAAAGTGGCGACAAAATGGCCGCGCGCAAGGCCCATGACCTCTTATTGGGCCTCCAAAACCGCTACTACCCCAATTACCGCGACAAGGATGTGCTTCTTGCCAAAGCGCGTGACCTGGGTACCTCTTACGTTGTTTTTGAGGTAAAAAACCAGTCGGGCAAATTGCTCCCCCGCGATTTTGCCGCACGGCTGAAGACTTTTGACAAAAGGGGTCTGGACAGCGAATGGCGGGAATTTTCATTTGAAGAAAAACCTGGTTTGCACTACGATTACAAAGCCATTTACAAGGTGCGCGACATTGATATTAGTCCCGAACGGGTACAGGAACGCTCCTACTTTGACGAAAAGAAGATCCAGGACGGCTGGGATTATGTGCTTGACAAGCGCGGTAACGTGATGAAAGATTCCCTCGGCAACGACATAAAGACGCCCCGCATGGTGTTTATCCGCGCCGAAGTGCTGGAAGTGCACCAAACCAAGGCCGCACGCATTGCGGGCGCCATAGAAGTGCGCGACGTGCGAAACGGCAGCCTGTTGGAGACCTGTGAACTGGCAACCGAGGTGGTTTTTGAAAATTATGCCTCCACCTTTCGGGGCGACGAGCGGGCTTTGAGCCAGGATTCCAAAAATCGCATAGGCAACCGTCCACTGCCTTTCCCTCCCGATGAGGACATGCTGGTACAAGCCGCCGAACGCTTGAAACCGGATGTAAAAGAAGAGCTTCGTCGCAGTAGAGCGATCCTTTAAGAAGATTTACGATTTTGGATTTTGGATTTACGATTATTTTGATCCGAAAAAGGCATGATTTGTCCCTTTTTCGGTTCAATATAATCGTAAATCCAAAATCCAAAATCGTAATTGTTATTGCCCTCTGTGTAAAAATGTTAGGCTGCCTCTTTTTTTTGCCGTTTTTTTGCACAAAATTTCTCCACATGCAAATTCGCAGACTACTATCATTTTGTGCTTTTTTACTTTTCTCCCATTTCATTTCAGCCCAAATTGACTATCCCAAAGACGCTTTCCGCGAATTGCGGCGCGGGCTCGAAGGGACCTGGTTTTTGCCTACAGAGCGAGGCGACAAGCTGGAAATATGGTGGAAAGAAGATGACCAGACGCTGGCCGGGAAAAGCATCCGGATAAAACCTGAAGATGGCGATACCGTACTGATCGAACGTTTGCGCCTTGAGCTGCGCGATACCACGATCACCTACACCATTATTCCACGCCAAAGCAACAAAAAGCCGATCCCTTTTATTCTTGATGAAATTGACGAGGCAGGCTTTTTTGTTTTTAACAATTTTGAGAACGAAGACCCACAAACCATTCGCTACCTTTTGCTAGGCAACCGCGAAATGCAAGTGGAAACCATAGGGAAGCGCAACGGGCGAGAAGTGAAACAGGAGTTTGTGTTTGAGCGTGAATTCACGCCTGGAGCAGTGGAGTTCCGGCTTAGGGGTGGGATCAATGCGAGCAGCCTCCGCGGTACGGGCAACTTCAACCTAGACTCACCAGGCGGAACACCGGGTTTTGGCTGGAGTCCCGGTTGGGAACTGGGCATGCAAGCCCGGTTCAAAGGACGTGGAGGCTTTATAACCATCAACACAGAACTGGGAGTTATGGGCCGCCGGGCCAGCACACAATCCTCTTTTACGGTGAATGTGGATACCATGCCGTACTTTTTCAATTACAAACGCGATTTAACGTACCATTCTATCTGGCTGGTGGCATCTGTCATGCCTGAAATTACCTTTCGCCGCGACGGGCGGCTATCACTGATGGCCGGACCCTATTATGGTCGTCTGGTGAGTCTCAATGGCAAAGGGGTGCAAGAGCCAGTAGAAGAAAACAAACTTTTTAAAGTCAACAACGATCTCAAAAAGAACGATTTCGGCATCAACCTTGGGTTTCAGTACAAACTCAATTTTGGCAAAAAAGACCTCGGCGGCATCATGGGCTTAAGGGCCACTTACGGCCTCTCGAACCTGGATAATCTATATACTCGTTTTTGCACTGGTACCAATAAGATAGCTTGCAACGGTCAAATATCTTTCCTTGGCGCGTCCCTTTATTACAGCGTGAACCTTTTAAAACTTTGACTATTGACAGTCAACAGTCAAAGGTCAACAGTCAACAGTCAAAGGTCAACAGTCAAAGGTCAACAGTCAAAATGGCGAAGCAGAAATTCTATGTTGTTTGGGAGGGCCATAAGCCCGGGGTGTACAGCTCGTGGGAGGAATGTAAACGCCAGGTGGATGGCGTAGCAGGGGCGAAATACAAAAGTTTCGAAAGCCGCGCCGAAGCGGATTCAGCCTTTAAAAGCAACTACTGGAAATTTGTACAAAAATCCAGTAGCCCACCTAAAACGGCGGCCAGCCTTTCCAGATCTGCTATAATTCGCGAGAGCGTAGCCGTAGATGCGGCATGTTCCGGCAACCCGGGCGACATGGAATACCGGGGCGTATGGACTGCTGATAGCCGAGAACTTTTCCATATTGGGCCATTGGCGGAAGGCACCAATAACATTGGCGAATTCCTGGCCATCGTCCACGCACTTGCCATGCTGAAGCAACAGAATAAGCCCAACCTGCCCATCTATTCCGACTCCAAGACGGCCCAAGGCTGGGTCAAAAAAGGCAAATGCAATACCAAACTCGAAGCCACCGGGCGCAATGCCAAGATATTCGATCTTATCCAACGCGCCGAAAACTGGCTGGCTGTCAACAAGATCACGAACCCTATTTTGAAATGGGAAACCGAGGCTTGGGGCGAAATACCAGCGGACTTTGGGCGGAAGTGAGTTTTTTTGAACACCGATTTTACCGATACCGCCGATACCACCGATTTCATTTTTCTTTAATAAAACAAGTAAGACCTGATAAAGCGAAAATCGGTGGTATCGGCGGTGTCGGTAAAATCGGTGTTCAATCAAATACATACCAACGCATGAAACACGCTATCTCCCTATCCATTTTTGTCCTCCTGTTAACCTCCTGTTCCAATCCCCCAATATCTCATCATCCCGATCTCATTTTTGTCAACGGCAATTTTTTTACCGCTGATTCACTGCACCCTCAGGCCACGGCGATTGCGATCCTGGGCGACCGTATTTTGGCCGTAGGCAATGATGCAGACCTTAAGAAATTAGCAGACAAAAACACCCAAGTCATTGATCTACAAGGGGCATTTGCCATGCCTGGGTTTATAGAGGGTCATGGTCATTTCAATGGCTTGGGCGCGAGCCTTGAAAACCTGAACCTCATCAACACCAAAAGCTGGGCAGAGATCACGGGGCTCGTAGCCGAAAAAGTCAAGGCGACTAAGCCCGGCGAGTGGATTGAAGGCCGGGGCTGGCACCAGGAAAAATGGTCCGAATCGCCCGGCCCAACCGTCAATGGATACCCTTTCAACACGGAACTTAGCGCCGTTTCTCCCAACAACCCCATAGTGCTTTATCACGCCAGCGGACATGGACTTATTGCCAACGCAAAGGCCATCCTACTGGCCGGTATTTCCAGCGAAACTTCCGATCCCATCGGTGGGCACATCGTGCGGGATGCACGCGGCAATCTTACGGGCGTTTTTGAGGAAAATGCCATGGAGTTGATAGAAAAGCCTTTTAATGAATGGAAAAACCTTCGCTCTGAAGCAGAGAAAATCGCCGCTTTTGAAAGGACGGCCCAACTCGCCGCCTCCGAATGCCTGGCAAAAGGCATTACCTCCTTCCAAGATGCTGGGAGCAGTTTTTGGGAACTGGATCAATACCGCCGCCTCGCTGAAGCGGGCCAACTTCCGTTGCGCCTTTGGGCCATGGCCAGTCAACCCAAGGCTCAAGATATTCCAAAACTGGCAGCGTTCCCACAAATCGGACTTGGGAATCAACACTTTACCTGTCGAGCCGTCAAATGCTATTTTGACGGGGCACTGGGCTCTTACGGGGCCTGGTTGCTTGCCCCGTATGATGACAAGCCGGGTTTTGTGGGGCAAAATACTACCCCGCTTGACACCATCGCCCAGATGGCCCAAGCCTGCCATCAACACGGTCTTCAGCTTTGTGTGCACGCCATTGGCGATCGTGCCAACCGGGAGGTGTTGAATGTGGTGGAAAAAGAGATGGGGGCAAAAAACGCCCAACGTTGGCGCATCGAACATGCCCAACATATTGACAAACAAGATATTCCGCGCTTTGCGCAACTTGGAGTCGTCGCCTCCATGCAGGCGATCCATTGCACGAGCGACGCCCCGTTTGTAGTCAAACGCCTCGGAGAAGAACGCGCCCGCACGGGTGCGTATGCCTGGCGCAGCCTGCTCGATAGCGGCGCACACTTTGCCAATGGCACAGACGCCCCGGTGGAAGATGTAGACCCACTGCCCTGCCTTTATGCCGCTGTGACCAGAAAACGCGCGGATACCGGGCTGGAATTTTTCCCAGAACAAAAAATGACCCGGGAGGAGGCCCTATTTTCTTACACAATTTGGAATGCTTGGGCGGCCTTTGAAGAAAAAGAAAAAGGCTCACTTTCGCCGGGCAAATTGGCCGACATCGTGGTGCTATCAAAGGACTTGCTGCAGTGTGCGCCGGAAGAAATTTTGCAGGCGAAGGTGTTGAAGACGGTGGTGGGGGGGAAAGTCAAATTTGAGATGAAGTAATAGGATGGGCCACGGATGACACGGATTAGACACGGATTTTAAAGGACTTTAATCATAACAATCCGTGTCTAATCCGTGTCATCCGTGTTCCATTTAGATTAGGCCTCTCTTTTCAAAATCTGCACTAACATCCCACTTTTCAATCGCGGCTCGAAATAAGTGCTTTTTGGGGGCAAAATCTCGCCCGCATCGGCCAAAAAAATCATGTCGGCTAAATTAACCGGATACAGTGAAAAACCTACTTTATTGCGGATGTTGGCGGATTTTTGCAGCCCGTTGAGGCCTTTGCTCCAATCCACAAACACGACCCGGGTATCACTGCGCACATCATGGATGCCAAGGATATTGCCCAATACCCGTTCATTCAGGAGCGAGGCATCGAGCAAGGCGTTTTGCTCATCCAGGCCGGAGAGCAGTTCAGGGCGCCAGTGCAGGGAATACCATTCATGTCGGAGGAGCATCACAATTTCATGCTTGTCTTCAGGGCGGCGTGGCGATTCCAGCAATTCAATGTCGAACACCTTTGAAATGTGCGCCATAAACTGCACAGCACTCATCCCAAGCGGGATTTCAGCGACGCGATTGTAGTCGAGGATGTCCAGCTGATCGGTGGCAAAAAACGCGCAAAAAAGATGGTCAAAATCAAATGCCGGGTATTGATCGCGCTGCTCGTGCAACAGCGCTATCGTGGTAGTACGGTGATGGCCGTCGGCGATATAGGTGGACTTCACGTTGCTGGAGAACAGGTTTTGTAACTCGCGTATGGCTTGCTCCTCCGTCACGGCCCATACGCGGTGAAGCACTTTCCCATTTTTGAATTTCGTGTCGAACAGCGGTTTATGGTAGTGAATAAACGCGTTCAACCAAGCACTGATGCTCGGAACGGTAGGATATGTGAGCAACACAGGCTTTAAAATGGCCTCCCATTGCAGGAACAAATCTCTTTGCTGTTTTTCGCGGGCACCAAGGGTTGCTTCGTGTTTTTTGACCTTGCCATCAAAAAAATCTTCCACCTCGTTGAGCGCCACCAGGCCCGTATGCTCTCCGGTAACCGACTTTATTTGGTAAATAAAAAAAGCAGGCTGCGGGACTTTTATATAAAGCCCGTCTTTTACGTATTGCTGATACATGTTTTTTGCTTCCTCGCAAAAAACGTCGGATGATTCTACCCTGTTAAAATTTGGGTAACAGGCTCGGAGTGGTTTTATCTTCATGGATGGGCGTGGTAAAGGCGGGCGAAAATAGGGCTTTTTAGATTGGTTCGATTTTTCGATTTAATGATTGATTCGATTAGGGTAGCGTGACCAATCGAATCAATCATTAAATCGAAAAATCTAGCCAATCAAACATACCCCTTC
>JANMME010000085.1:0-1716 GCA_031373015.1 Saprospiraceae bacterium | reverse complement strand
GTAATCATTCAGAAATCTGTGCAAATCCGTGTCTCATCCGTGTCGTCCGTGTTCCATCCTAACCAGTTACCTGGGATATTAAACCAAGAATCAACGCTTCCAAAAATTCGGGATAACTCATGTTCTCATTTAAAATCATGAGCAAACCCGTCATCACAGTCGAAAATTTGAGCAAAACCTTCACCCTGCAGCATCAGCAGCCGGAGGGTGGGTATCTTGCTTTTCGGGACGTGCTTACGGACAAAGTCAAATCCCTTTTTAAAGGCAAAAAGAGCAATGATCCGACCACCGAGGTGTTTTGGGCATTAAAGGATGTTTCGTTTGAAGTGAACCAGGGCGACCGCATTGGCATCATTGGTCGCAACGGCGCAGGGAAATCAACCCTGTTGAAGATCCTATCGCGCATCGTGGCGCCTACCCAGGGCAAAATAACCATTGAAGGCCGTGTGGCCAGCCTGCTCGAAGTGGGCACAGGCTTTCATCCCGAGCTGACCGGCCGGGAAAACATCTTTCTCAACGGCGCGATACTGGGCATGAACAAAGCGGAGATCAAAAGCAAGTTTGACGAGATCGTGGATTTTTCAGGCGTGGAGAAGTTTCTGGACACGCCCGTGAAGCGGTACTCGTCGGGAATGTACGTCCGCCTGGCCTTCGCGGTCGCCGCGCACCTGAACCCCGAGATCCTCATCGTCGACGAGGTGCTCGCCGTGGGCGATGCGGAGTTTCAGAAAAAGTGTTTGGGGAAGATGGAGGATGTGTCGAAAAGCGGGCGGACGATTTTGTTTGTGAGTCATAATATGGGGGCTATTCAGAACCTATGCTCAAAGTGCATTTGCCTTAAGGGGGGGCAAAAAGTATTAGAGGGTAGCGCAAATGAAGTTATCTCATATTATATGAGCACAATAGAAAAACATGAATCATTTAATATACTGGAAAGAAGAGATAGAAATGGAACGGGCGTGATTCGTTTTAAGTCAGTTGTTATAAAAGACGAATATGGGAACAATCAATATGCGTTGCAATGTGGCAAAAAAAATATTTTGAGCCTTGAATTTGTGAATATGGCTGAGCAAAAGATTAAAAATCTACACGTTGCCATTGGAATTGATGATATTTATGGTCAGCGCATCACCCTTTTAGACAATGAAGTGACAAATCAAATTTTTGAAAATATTGATATAAATAAAAATATCGTTGAAGTAGTAGTTGAAAAATTGCCTTTACGTAGCGGTCAATATTTTCTAACATTATTCGCTTCTGTTAATGATGAAATTGCTGATTGGATACAAAATGCCTGCATTGTTCAAGTTGAATCCGGTGATTTTTTCGGTACCGGGAAAATTCCTCCTGAAACCCAAGGGAACGTCTTTGTTAATCACACTTTCTCAATTGGATAAAGCATGGTTGCGTTGACCATTAATAATGGAAAATTTGGCACCAATAATTCTATTTGTATACAACCGCCCTCAACACACTGAGCGCACGCTGAATGCATTGGCTGCTAATAAGGAGGCAAAAGAAAGTGTTCTGTATGTCTATTGTGATGGTGCAAAAGCGACTTGTACCAGCGAGCAATTGGAAAAAATAAAAAAAGTCAGGCAGATCGTTAAACAAGAGAATCGGTTTAAGAGGGTTACGGTAATGGAGCGGGAAGAAAATAAGGGATTGGCATCTTCTATTATTGAGGGGGTATCTGAGATTTTAAAAGATCATGGG
>JANMME010000075.1:0-4522 GCA_031373015.1 Saprospiraceae bacterium | reverse complement strand
TCCCAGCGGGTGAGGGTGAAGGGCACTTCCGAAACGCCCCGGGTGACAAAAGCGGAAAGAGTGTCAAGTTTGGCGATTTCTGCACGGATGGCTACTGTGTTCGTGTCGTACTCAACACCGCCGAATAGGATGGCCAAGGCGTGTTTTTTTTCGCCAAATACTGGGTCGCGATCTACCAATTGTCGGATGCTGCCAAGACGGGCAAGTCGGTAGCAGTCGGACAAAGTTTTGCCGTGGCTGGTATTCAACGCGCCAAAATCAAGCAAGTGCAATTGCCCGGTTGGGGCATAATAAACGGTCTTTACTCCTGAAAGCAGCGAATCGAGCGGCTGCCAAACGAGGCGGAACAATGGAGAAATTTTTTTCTGGGAATAACGCTTGGCCGCGCACTCGGCGTCACTTATGCCGAGGCAGTTGGAATATTTAGTCCATTCTTTTTCTTCAAAAAGGGGCACAAAATGGGGCTGCTCCCAGCCTGGACGAAGCATGAGGGCAGCATACATCGTGCTGTCCGTCGCTCTGGGGCTGAAATATTTGTAATAGATGAATGCTACTACGGCTTCGTCTGGGCGCATACTGTCACACACATCCTGCCAATGCCGTGCCCGGCGCAGCTCACTGAACATGGGAAGATTGCGGGTAAGCGTCTTTTCATAGGCTTCGGCCTCGGCCTCTACTTCGGTGATGTGTTGGCGTTCAACAATGGGTTTAGCATATTCTTTGGCAAGACGTCGGCGACAGCCCTGCCAACGTTCGTAAGTTTCGCGGATGAAGGAGTCTGCGACCGCGACCAAGTTGCTCAAGCGGTGGGCGTTTTCGAGCAGGAAACCGGTGTAAAACAATGCGTTATCAAAACTAGCGCGATTGAATTCCGAGTTGGGAAACTTATGGGCAAATGATTGAAATTGGGCTATTTTGTCATCAAAAGTATGCAGATAGGCGAGCATTTGGCTTTCCGAGGAGTAAGCGGCAGATTCTTCGATGAGGCTTCGGTTGAATTCGTTTGTTTCGAGAAAAAGGGCCGCAGATTCGGGGATGCGGTTCGTTTTTTGGTAATGTACAGCGAGGTAACCCAAGAGAGCGGCATAATCCGGGTGTTCTTTGCCCAAGGTTTTTGCCAATATTTCTTTCGCCTCCAAATACAACGGCTCCGCTTTAACATAATCACCTTTGTCGCTGTACAAATTGGCAAGGTTGCACAAAGACTGGGCATATTTCGGATGTTCCTTGCCCAAGGCTTTTGCCTTGATTGCTATCGCTTCCAAATATATTTGTTCTGCTTTGGCATAGTCGCCTTTCCTACTGTATAGAAGGCCAAGGTTATTCAAAGACGAGGAATAACTTGGATGTTCCTTGCCCAGTACTTTTGCACGGATTTCCTTCGCTTCCAAATGCAAGGGCTCTGCTTTGACATAATCGCCTTTGGCCTTGTATAAAATACCTAGATTATCCAAAGAAGCCGCATAGTCTGGATGTTCCTTGCCCAAGGCTTTTGCTTTGATTGCTATCGCTTCCAAATACAGCATCTCCGCTTTGGTGTAATAACCTTTGGCTTCATACATATTGGCAAGGTCATTCAAAGACCAGGCATAATTCGGATGTTCCTTTCCCAAGGATTTTGCTTTGATCGCAATCGCTTCCAAAAACAATGGTTCCGCTTTGGCATGGTCGCCTTTTTCATAGTAGAGATTTGCAAGGTCGTTCAAACAACCAGCATATTTCGGGTGTTCCTTGCCCAACACTTTTGCCCTGATTTCATTTGTTTCTAAAAAGAGTAGCTCCGCTTTGGCGTAATCGCCCTTGGCTCTGTATAAATTGCCAAGATTCTGCAAAGTCCCGGCATAATCCGGTTGTTCCTTACCTAGGTATTTTGCCCGAATTTCTTTCGCTTCTAAAAATAGCGGCTCCGCTTTGGTATAATCGCCTTTCCGATAGCATATAACGGCTAGATTGTTCAATGTCGCGGCATAATCCGGGTGTTCCTTGCTCAGAACTTTTGTCCGTATTTCTTTGACTTCTAAAAGCAGTGCTTCTGCTTTGTCGTAATCGCCTTTTTCTT
This sequence comes from Saprospiraceae bacterium, assembly GCA_031373015.1. Classification (GTDB taxonomy): domain Bacteria; phylum Bacteroidota; class Bacteroidia; order Chitinophagales; family Saprospiraceae; genus M3007. Next base: position 2,463 of record JANMME010000075.1, on the reverse strand, counting down.
CGTAAAGTATGGAGAGGTTATTCAAAGACTCTGCATATTTGGGGTGTTCCTTTCCCATGGTTTTTGCACAGATTTCTTTCACCTCTAAACATAGTATCTCAGCTTTGGCGTAATTGAGATTGTGCCTATACAAATTGCTAAGATTCTGCAAAACCCCTATATAATCGGAATGTTCCTTGCCCAGTACTTTTGCCCAGATTTCTTCCGCTTCCAAATACAGTGGCTCCGCTTTGGCATAATCCCCTTTGGCCTCGTACAAAACGCCAAGGCTGTTTAAAGAAGCGGCATAATCTGGGTGTCCCTTGCCCAGTACTTTTGCCCTCAACTCAATCGCTATCAGGTACAGTTCTTCTGCTTTGCCGTTTTGATTAAGTTTTCGATAGATACTCGCCAGTCGGTGCAAAGAGGCCGCATAATTGGCATTTTCTTCTCCCAATTTTTGTTTCGACATATCCGCCGCTTGGTGAGCAAATGGCAGGGCTTCTTGAAATTTTCCAGCACGCCAGAGTTGCGTTGCAGTGATCAGTAAACTGTCCACCGCTTTAACTGTCAGCAAAGAATCTGCTACCTGCCCAGAGCCGCTCACCGTACATTCTATAGCAAAAGCCATCACCAACATCCATTTTTTCATAACTAGCAAAATTTACCCCGTTTTGAAAAATTACCCACGGGCGGTTAAAAATTTTGGTTACATAACGAAAGTAGAAAACACTGCTTACAGCCCACTCATTCCACCAGCACCCACCCCGACCAGTTCAATGGCTGGTCGGGATATTTTTTGTGCATGGCAGATTGGGCTGCACGGAACGCATCGGGCAGGGGCAGGTTTTTCTTAAGCCAATTTTTGTAGAGCAGGGTCATAAATTCCTGTGTAGGCCCGTCGGGCACCCGTTGGAGCGACATAATGAGATACCTAGCCCCGGCAATTTTAAAGGCACGTTGTAAGCCATAAACGCCCTCGTTGCTGTGCAGGTCGCCAAGACCCGTTTGGCAGGCCGATAGCACCACGAGTTCCGTGCCGCGAAGGTTCATCTGACTAATTTCGTAGGCGGTCAAGATGCCGTCTTCTGCTCCTTCCCGAAAGGGTTTCCCATGTTGCTTTGCATAGTTTGCCCCGGCCATTGCGAGGCCGGATCGTATCATTGGGTACTCACTGTTGGCAAACGCAGAGCCTTCTAAACCTGTGGTGCTTCTGTTCGCTTCGCCTTTTTCGGTAGTGGTGGGATTAGGATAGAAAAAACCGTGTGTAGCAAGGTGCAAAATACGGGGAGCTCGGGAGTTTTGGCCGATGCGTTTGAATGCCTCCTCGGTGGCATCAACACCTGTGAAGCTGCGCACAGCTATTTTGCGGGCTTTCAAAAAAGGCCTAATCTCTTCCATCTCCTTCTGAGATCCTTGGAGGTAGCTCCAGCCTATCGAACGCAGCAAAGTATCCGACAAATCAAACCTTGGCCCTTCTCCTCGAAGTTTGAAAACTCCAACTGTGTCCAGTTTGTCAATAGCACTGGCGATGTCTGTAGAATCAACGTCATAACGCACGCCTCCAAAAAGCAGGGCGAGGTTTTGTGTAGTTTCGGCACTTGGATCGTTAGGAAGGGCCAATTGCCGCGTACTGCCAAGGCGGACGAGTTGGTAGCGATCCGCCAAGGTTTTTCCACTGCCAGTGTTCAACGCGCCAAAATCGAGCAGGTGAAGTTCTCCAACAGGGGCATAAAAAACGGTCTTCACACCAGAGAGCAGGGAATCGAGGGGCTGCCAGAGGAGGCGGAATAATGGTGAAACATTTTTCTGGGAATAGCGCTTGCGGGCGCATTCGGAGTCGCCAATGCCGAGGCAGCTGGAATACCGCGTCAACTCGCTTTCCTCAAAAAGCGACACAAAACGGGGCGTCCCTGTTGACTGGAGCACGAGCGCAGCGTAAAGGACGCGCTGGGCAGATGTTCCAGTTGCTTTCTTTTTGTACCGAATCCATTCTATGGCCGCTTCGTTGGCGTGTAATTTTTCTTGAACACGCTTCCAGTAAAGGGGGTGGTAAGCGTCCCCAAAACCAGTTACTCGTCTGGCAAGCTCCTTTTCGAGATCATTGGCTTGTTGTTCGATCTGCACTACGGTCGCGCTGTCGCGCTCTTCAACAGGTTGCGTATACAGATCGGCCAAGCGGCGATGGCAATACGCCAATTGTTGCCAATCTTTGAGTACTGATGAATCCGCTCGAACCCGGTTTCTGACAGTCAAAGCAGCTTGAAGAAGAAATCCTTTGTGGAAAAGGGCATTGTCATAAGATGCAGCCACGAGTGTTGGGTAAGAATTTGCATGTTTTTGGGTAAAAGCAAAGAATTCCTCGATGTTTTCTTCGAAAACCTGGCTGAACGAGTTCATTTCCGTCTCAGACCAATGACGTGCTGCCGAAACCAAGTGGTTGCGTTGGTTGGGATTGGCTTCCAAGTAATATTGGGTAGCCTG
>JANMME010000800.1:0-7139 GCA_031373015.1 Saprospiraceae bacterium | reverse complement strand
CCTTCAAATTTGGTACTAACGTTATGTAAAGTGGTAAAGTATTCACATTGGGGGGTTGCTACTTCATGCCCAACCCCCACTTTATGCCTAAAAACCTTTGTCGGATTTGGGGCAAAAAGTAGTTTTGGCAAACTAACGTTCATTTAAAATGGTATCCTTGTGGGCAATTATTAAACCCTCGCCGTTATGAACAAGATTCGCCTGCTGCTTTTTGCCCTTTTGTTTCTTGTACAAAACCTTGATGCACAAGTGGATACGGTGCCACCCGTGTTGGTATGCAAAAACCTGACAGTTGTGCTTTTAGGCCCACTTTGTTACAGTACTTTCTATGCAGTAGATTATATTGACACCGTTTATGACAACAGCCAGTATTATGAATTGGGCTTGCGCAAAACTTGTACCGGGTCAGGGTTTCCCCAGCATGATCTCGTTTTTATGGATGCGAGTGAAGCAGGAAATGTTAGTGTTGAGGTGTGGGCACGCGACAGCAGTGGCAATACCGCTTCTTGCCAAACAAGTTTTACGCTTTTTGATCATAATGGGAATTGCGACCCTGCTTCGATTCTCACATTTAAAACACCCGAACAAGATGGGATTGATAGTGTGGTCACCCACGTAAAAGGGAATAACTGCCAATTTGATTCTATTGACTACAAAATACCGTCCAATCAAGGTTGGGGCATTTCCTGGTTTTCATCAATGCCTGGGCGCTGGTTGACTTCCGGAGGGTTTGTTCCCGCAGCTGGATACACATACGATCTAATACCCGCTCGAAACAATGACCCATTGAATGGAGTCACCACCTACGATCTTACGCTTATTTCAAAACATATCCTTGGGATCACCCCGCTTGACTCACCCTACAAAATCATCGCTGCCGATGCTAACCAAGATGGCAAGGTGACAACGTTCGATATGCTGATTCTTCGCAAACTCATCCTCGGCAATATTGATGAATTGCCCAATGGGAAATCTTGGCGTTTTATCCCCGCCAACTATGTTTTTCCAAATCCAAACGACCCTAATAACCCACCCTTCCCAGAAAAAATCACAGTATCAAACACTTACGATTATATAACAGGGTCTTACCAATTTTTGGGAATCAAAATTGGCGATGTGAATTTTACGGCTGACCCGAATTGAGGTAGTAAAAGTGGGGGTTGTGCAAAAAGGTTTTTCGCAGATTTTTGCAAAAAACAATGTTTTGTGTTTTGGCCAATTGAATCCTATAAGGTTTTTAAAACCTTATAGGATTTTATGGGAATCAAAATATAATTCCGCACCAAATTTTCAATCAGGACTTTTTGCACAACCCCCACTAAACCCCCAGGCATAAAACTTTTGGGATAACCCAAGTTTACATTTTCATCACTTTGCCCAGATTAACCGCTTGTTCTGGCAGTTGTAGTTTCAGCACATACATCCCGGACGCCCAGGAGGCAGCGGGTAATTGTAATACTTGAAAGCCCTCTTTCAGCACAACCGACTGGTCAAGTACAATGCGGCCCTGCAAATCCATGACCTGGAGTTTTGCATTTTGAGCGAGGGCAACCGGAATATCAAGCAAAACGCTGAGCTGTTCCTGTGCCGGACTCGGGTAAATAGTGCATCCCAAACCAAGTGCCGCAGGGCTCTGCACGGCGGAAATGATACCCAAATCCGTTTTTTCCAAAACCGCCGTCCCGGTGATACTTCCTTCAAAACCAATGAAATGCAGTTTCCATACCCGGCTATTGGCTGTTTTCAAAAAGAACACCCGATCAGCGTCTAAAGACCATGCCGTGCCGCTGAAGTATTTCCAATCGTGACCGATCACGTCCAATTCCGTGCGCAGGCTATCCTGATAATCGGTATAGGCTACGGTTACGGGATCGACACCATCCGCCTCGGCTACCTTTCCACCCGGCCCCGTGAGAACGCCCGTTACGTAGTAAAGAATATAGTCCATGGTGCCGGGGTCCCACAATTCCGTGATATAACGGCAATAAAGCAGATCGAAGCCCCCGGAAGCGGGTTCAACATCTACGACGGAATTGGTTTCGAGGTTCAAATAGGCGAGTGTTTTGCCCGCATGGTCGGCCTTGTTGATGGTTTTGACTACCACGTTCGAGCCGTCTAAATTGGCATATTTGACGGTATAAATACCTCCGATGAGCGATTCGATTTTGATCTTGCGGTATTGTCCACTGCGAAGTTTTAGGACATAAACCCAGTTGCCGATCACTTGCCCTGTTTGTGGGTTGTATTCTCCCCAGCCGTAATCGAGCGAATTGTTAGTGTCGCGGCGCTCATTGAATGCGCCATAAGCCCAGGTCTTTTCTTTGTTAAAAAGTTCATAATCAAGGAGACTGGCCGGATCAGGCTGGTCATTAAAATTGTCCGTGAGCGCATCATAAATCTCTACCAGCGGTAAGGGGTTTCCCATGCTGCTGCCGGAACTTTCGTTGGCGAATACGCCGGCGTCTTGTTGGCCAAAGACGGTGAAAGCAATGTCCCAGGCGGTGTTGGCCACTTGTTTTTCGGTGCCCGCAGAGAGGTTTACGAAGCTTTGTTTTTGATATCCTGCACCCGTGGATATTTTTTGGTTGGTTTGGGCGGAAATGGCGGCAGCCAGGCAAACGGCGAGCGAAATCGTAGCTATTTTTTTCATGGTGAAAAGCAGTGTTGATTGTTGGAAAAGATGGTGACAAAAGAAGGCTTGATCAGGGAGTAAAACTACAAAATTCATGTAAAAGTGAGTGCCCCATAAGTGGTGCGGGCATAGCGCGAAATTTATTTCGCAGTGTCCTTTTTTGTCGCGTTGGGGGCAAATAGCAGTTTAGGCAAGACAAACTTCGTTCGGAATGTTATCCTTGTGGGCAATTTTCAAACCCTCGCCGCTATGAACAAGATTCGCCTACTGTTTTTTGCCCTTTTGCTTTTTGCCCTAAACCTTGACGCGCAAGTGGATACGGTGTCGCCAGTGTTGGTTTGTAAAAACATACTCGTGATCCATTTAAACAACTTTTGTTTCGGTTATTTGAAAGCGCAAGAGCTGCTTGATACGGTGTACGATGATAGTCAATATTATGAATTGGCCCTCCGAAAGGAATGTACCGGTGACGGGTTTCCTCCTACCGACAGCCTCCTGTTTCTCGCCAACGAGTTCATTCCCAAAGTGGAACTATGGGCAAGAGACAGCACAGGTAATATCTCGACCTGTGCGATGACCTTGTATTTTCCTGAAGACGGGTTTTGTGATTTTGGCTCCTCACTCCGGTTTACTACCCTGAAAGGCGATGGAATTGATGGTGTGTCCACGCATATCATTGGAGAAAACTGCCATCAGGATTCCATTGATTACCAAATTTCAGACCCCATAGGTGTGAGTAGTGGGTGGAATTCCTGGTCACCTGGTGAATTGACGGGTGGTGGTTTTGCACCATATGCCGGGTACGCATACGATATTACCCCAGCCAGAAATGATGATCCCCTAAATGGGGTTACGACTTATGACTTAGTGCTCATCTCCAAACATATCATTGGAACAGAGATCCTTGGTTCTCCTTACAAGGTCATTGCTGCCGATGCGAATCAGGATGGTAAAGTGACAACCTTCGATATCCTCCTTCTGCGCAAGTTAATACTCGGCCTTATTACGGAATTGCCCAATGGCAAATCGTGGAATTTTATCCCAATGGAGTACATCTTTCCCAATCCTCAAAATCCATTTGACCCTCCGTTTCCGAATAAAATAACAGTGCCCAGATCATACGAATTTCCTTACGGATCCCATGAATTTTTAGGGGTCAAAATAGGGGATGTGAATTATTCAGCAAATCCCAATTACTAACAAATTCGCCGCGCCAGATACCCAGCGCGGCGAACTTATAATATCTCAATATCCCCCCTCCTTCGTCAAGACTACGGCGGGTAAAAAATCACCCACCTAAAAACACCACCCTCCCGCTTTCCGCAGCGCCTCCGCCACCAATCTGCGCTTAACTTTCACGTTCACAGCCGGGTACTTGGTAAAACGTTTCACCCCCATCAGGAAGGTTTTGAGCAGATCGCCCTCCGCGAAAGAGGCCAGCGCATCGGTCGCATTTCGGGTCATACGCGCCGTGGCATCATGGATAAAGACCTTGAGCATCGCGTCGTACACTTCCTGCGGTTGTTCTTTTTGCATGCCCACCAGTTTCTGAACGCGCAGCAGCATAGATTCGGCAGCGTAGAGGTCAATGAACATGTCGGCTGTGTTCATCAGCACCTCTTGTTCCTCTTTGAGGTTGAGTTTGCCGTCCATTTGCATTTTGGCAGCGCCCCCGGCCACCATCAGGATGACTTTTTTGAAGTCTGAAACGGCCTTGATTTCCTCGGCGTAATCGCCTTCGAGGCGTTCCATGGAAGGCATGGAAGTCAGCTCTTTTTGAACGGCCCAGGCCGGGCCTACGATGTCCAACTGGCCTTTGAGGGCGCGTTTGAACAATTGATCCACCATCAGCATCCGGTTGATTTCGTTGGTGCCTTCGTAGATGCGGTTGATGCGGCTGTCGCGGTAAGCGCGTGCAGCGGGATATTCTTCGCTAAAGCCAATACCACCGTGGATTTGCAAGTTCTCGTCCACACAGTAATCCGTCACTTCTGAGCCAAAAACCTTCAAAATGGAGCACTCAATGGCGTATTCCTCGGCTGATTCCAAGGTAGCCTGTCCGAATGATTTGCCTTCGGCGGATTCCTCGGCTTTTTTGTCCTGCATACATTGCGAGGTGCGATACGCAGCACTTTCAGCAGCAAAATTGCGGATGGCCATTTCAGCCAGTTTGTATTGGATGGCGCCAAAGCTGCCAATGGGCTGGCCGAACTGGATGCGCTCGTTGGCGTAATTGGTGGCCATGTCAATCACGGCTTTGTTGCCACCGATACACATCACACCGAGTTTGAAACGACCGATGTTGAGGGCGTTGAATGCAATCAGGTGGCCTTTGCCGATTTCTCCCAGCACGTTTTCTGCAGGCACTTTTACGTTTTCAAAAAACACCTGCCGCGTAGAAGAGCCTTTGATGCCGAGTTTGTCTTCCTCCTCGCCTAAGGTGATACCTGCGGAGTGCGCGTCTACGACAAAGCCCGTGAATTTCTCGCCGCCTACTTTGGCGAACACGATAAAGATATCGGCGAATCCTGCGTTGGAGATCCACATTTTCTGGCCAGTTACCAGATAGTGTGAGCCATCGGCACTCAGATCGGCACGGGTTTTTGCATTCAATGCGTCAGAGCCGGAGCCTGGTTCCGTGAGGCAGTAGGCGGCTTTTAAATCGCCCGAAATCAGGCTTGGCAAGTATTTCTCCTTTTGTGCTTCGGTGCCAAAATAAAGAATTGGCAACATACCAATACCCGTGTGGGCCGCAAACGGAACGCTGAACGACCCCATCGGGCCAAATACATCTGCGATAACGGTGTTTGTATTGGTATCCAATTCCATGCCTCCATAAGCAGTGGGCATGTGCGCGCCCAGCAAGCCGAGGTCGCCCATTTTTTTGAGCAAGGAGGGGGAAAGGCCAGGCTCTTGTTTTTCGATTTTGGCACGGTTGGGAGCAATCTCGTTGTTGAGGAAATCAACGGCCATTTGTTTGATCATGAGTTGCTCTTCGTTGAGCTCCTCTGGAATGAAAACGTCTTCGGGGCGGCTATCGCGGATGAGGAATTCGCCACCTTTGAGAATATTGGAGGCTTCTATTGCTGCTGACATAATGTAGTGAAAATCGTTAGTTTTTAACGTTGAAAAATGCAAAAATCGCGTTTAGCGAATTTTCGTTACAAAGGTATTGGTTTAATGGATACCTCGGTGCAAACGGTTGGTAATTTTTCCTACCCCAAAAATTTTCCGCATTCATGCTCGAATCACATTACTTTGCCGCCCTTGATTTTGTGTCGTACTTTTTCATGAAAACATCCACCTTATGTCTTTCAGCAAGCCAAGCCTCAGTTTTTGGCAAATCGTCAACATGAACTTTGGGTTCTTCGGCATCCAGTATAGTTTTGGGCTTCAGCAAACGGCGATCAACCCGATTTACTCCTTCTTGCATGCAGACCCGGGGCAATTGCCCCTGCTCAATTTGGCCGGACCAATGACTGGCTTGCTGATTCAGCCCATTATTGGTGCTTTGAGCGACAAAACCTGGCATCCGCGCTGGGGTCGCCGGAAGCCGTACTTTTTAGTGGGGGCTATTTTTTGCAGCCTTTGCTTGTTTTCATTTCCATTCAGCAGCAGTTTATGGATGGCTGCGGGTCTTTTGTGGATTCTGGATGCGGCCAACAACACCGCCATGGAACCCTATCGTGCCTTTGTCGCCGACAAGCTGCCTGAATCGCAATACGGGTTGGGAGTTTTGACCCAGAGTTTTTTCACAGGCTTGGGCATCACCTTGGCGAACCTATCCCTTTTCTTTTTTCAGGGCAGCATCCTTGGGCAATCTGCTTCGGGTATTCCGTATTGGGTGTATGGGTCGTTTTTTGTTGGGGCAGTTTGCTCTATTAGTTCTGTGTTGTGGACATTAAAGACCACGCCCGAAATACCACCCACAGCGGAAGAATTGGCCTATATCCGCAAAAATGAACACGGTGCGTTTCAACCGTTTATTGAGATTGCGGATGCTATTAAGAACATGCCCAGTAACATGTGGAAACTCGCGCTTGTGTATCTTTTCCAGTGGTACGCCCTTTTTATCTATTGGCAATATTGCTCCCACAGCATTGCTCAATCTGTATGGAAAACCACTTCGGAGGGGGACAAAGACCTGTACGAAAAAGCCGTGGGTTGGACGGGGTTGGTCAATGGCTGGTACAACATAGTCACCTTCCTTTCGGCCTTCGGGCTGGTATGGCTGGCCAAAAAATATGGTGCTAAATGGGTCCACTTTTCTTGCCTGATTATCGCCGGGTTGGGTTTGCTGGCCTTCCCGCACATTGAAAACAAGTACCTGCTCTTTGCTCCCATGACAGGTTTTGGTATCGCCTGGGCCAGCATGATGGGCGTGCCGTACATGTTGGTGGTGGGAAGTATCCCAAAGGAACGTTTTGGGGTGTACATGGGCATTATCAACATGATGATTGTAATTCCCATGTTTATTCAAACAACCACTTTTGGATTTATTCTAAAA
>JANMME010000022.1:0-1589 GCA_031373015.1 Saprospiraceae bacterium | reverse complement strand
ATCCAAGGCTTTTTGTTGCTGCTCATATTGCTCGGACAAGGCATTGAACTTGTCCAAATATTCTTGCTGCGTCAGTTGAACGTTTTTGAGTTTTTCCTGCAAGGCGTTCTTTTCTTTGATGAAACCCTCTCGGAGCGCCTTGTCTGATATGCCGTAGTATTCTTTTTTAGCCGCGTCCAATTGACCGGCCTTTGCCAGTATGATGTCCTTGCTCAGGTTATCCGAAGTGCCCATTTTGAGTACCTGCAGTTCCTTTTCGTTGACGATTTCGTAGCCTTTTTTGGCGATTTCTTGGAAGAAGATCAGGTCGCCGGGCTTTTTGTTGGAGAAGGCAAGGCGGAATTTGCCCGATTGGTCGGAGCTGGCGGGCAACGCGTCTGAGAAGATGACCTGGACGGTGGGGAGCGGCGTTTTATTGGAGTTTTGTTAGCGGACGAGGCCGGTTTGGATTTGGGAGAATAAGGGGACGCTGTAGAGACAAAGGAGCAGGACGAACCCGCTTACGTTCCTACAGGTAAAGAGAAAGTTTTTCATATTGTGGGTGGTGGTTTGTATTGAAAGCTCCTCATTTATCAAGCAGCATCTTTCGCGCCGCTGCCACATCTGTCTGCCAGGCTGTGGGGATGGTGCCCGCTTTTTCAAAGGTGCTCCGGCGGAAACACACCAAACCGCACCAAAGCCTTTCTCAAGTTGACCACCCCTTTTCTGTTCAGTTCCAACGTGGCTATGGTTGCCCGCCCGATGGCCGTCTTACTTTCAATCAGGGAAAAATCTTCGTTCAAAGCAAAATGCACGTTCCATTCGTCTGTTCGTGGGTTGAAAAGCGGGACAATCGTGTCGGTTTGGGCATCGTAACCGACAGTTTTATCGCGTTTTCGGGAATTACAGCCGCCGCAAGACAGCGCCAAGTTTTCCAACTCATTGCTTCCACCTTTTGCTAGGGGAATAATGTGTTCGATATCAAAGGATTCGGGAGAAAAGTCAAGCGGGGAGCGGCAATATTCACAATGTTGATAAGCTCGTTGTGTGACTACGCCTCGTTCCAAGAGGCTAAATTTTCGCCTACGCATAAAAATCTTGTAAGCGTATTTGTTTGAGTATTTCGGAAAGGCTTACTTTTCGCAAAGCGGCGAGTTCTCCGAGCAGGAGCACTCGTTCCGCGCTTTTCTCCTCCAAAATATCTGCGAGCAGTTGCATTTCTTGCTGTTCTTTGGTAAAAATCGAACCATTTTGCTGTTTTTGGCGCAATTGCCGAAAACGGCGCAATACAGAAGCTGGGATGATCTGCCGAATTTCTTTAACCAGTTGGTTTTCACGTTCATACAAGGACAATTGACTCCGTTCCGACAATGCTTTTTGAACCCGTTCCAAAAGCGCCTTTAACGCAGCAGAATCCAAGCGCGACACGGAATTGAGAAACTCATCCGTGCTCACATGCATCCCTTTTTTGATTTCAAATGTTTGCATAAGCAGTTTTTTTACAAAGATAAGTGGGATTTTGAATTTAGCCATTTTAGGAGTGGTGAAAACCTGATTCAATTGCCTGCCAGCATCTTCCACACCGCCGCCACATCTGCCTGTCGCGCTGC
>JANMME010001060.1:0-5745 GCA_031373015.1 Saprospiraceae bacterium | reverse complement strand
GCCATTGTTCATAAATTCGTCGTTCGTGAAGTTGTGGCCTGCATGGCAATGGAAACACTCCATGCCGTTCGTGCTGCCAAATGGATCATATTCGGTAAAAAACAGCACTCGACCACGTTCCTCTTCTGCCGTCAATGTTGCAGTGCCTCCCAAATACTGGTCGTATTTCGAGTGGTTTGAAACCAATGAGAGCATAAACTGCTCCAAAGCCAGGCTCACCCTTTCCGATGTCACGCTTGCGTCGCCAAATGCACGGATGAACTGGTCAGTGTATTTTTTCTCTGCCGAAAGTTTCGTGACCACATTGGGCAGTGTCTCGTTCATTTCGAGCGGATTCTGGATCGGACCAAGGGATTGGTCGCGCACATGCGGCGCACGTCCGTCCCAGAACAGGCCGTTTTGGTGCCAGGCCAGATTCATCACGGCCATTGCCTGGCGGTCGCCGGGCAGTTTTTCCACCCCGATGCTGAACCGGCGGATATCTGAAAAAGCGTCCTGCTGCTGGTGGCAATCGGCGCAGGCTTGGGTGCCGTCTTTCGAGAGCATCTTTTCATAAAACAGCATGCGGCCCAGTTGCACGCCTGCTACTGTCAGTTTGTTATCCGCAGGAAGATCAGGAGTCGGGAAGTCGCCGATTTTTAGGTCGTAGGGGGTAGGGTCGTAGGTTGCAGGGGGATTGATGGGCTCTTTCTTCCCGCAGGCAGCTAGGAGCGCAATGGCAGTGAGCAAAAGTGTTTTTTTCATGAATTTTGAATTCTGTTTTAAAGTTAGGGGCTCTTTTAATATTGATTTTTAATAATTGGAGAAATACTCCGTTTAGCAAACACTGGTGACGACTCCCTAAAACTACTTTTTTTATTGAGCGATTTTGCTTAGTTTTGTGCTTTAAAATTGTCTTTTATGCAAATCATCACCATCGAATTGATAGACAGTCAGGCAGTGGCTTTACTACACCAATTAGAGAAAATCAACTGGTTGCGCATCATTGAACCCAAGTTGAAACCTGTCAAGTCGGCGCTAAAATTGGGCGGCTCTATTCCAAAAAACATTGCACTTGATATGCAAGAACAACTCAATAGCATTCGGGCATCATGGGAACGCGATATCTGATTGATTCCAATACCGCTATTGATTTTCTGGGTGGGCTATTACCAAATCCTGCTATAATGCAGTTAGAATCGTGGATATTGAGCGGTGAATGCGCCATCTCCATTATCAACAGAATCGAACTTTACTCAATTGTCATGGCACCCCCAGCATTGGCCGCTATGAACAATTTTATTTCTGCTGTCCAGATTCTAGGGCTTTCCGACATCATTGCCGATGGAGCTATCCGCATCAGGCAATTGCATCGTTTAAAATTGCCCGATGCCGTGATCGCGGCCACCGCCCAAGAGCAAAAGATATCCCTCGTTTCCCGGAACTTCTCGGACTTTAGCAAAGTAGTCGGTCTCACTTTGATAGATCCATACACCATCACCTAAACGCGGAATTCGTCACAAACCCCTCGTCAGTCAAACTCCCCAAAAACGCCAGCAGATCCGCCCGCTCTTGTGTTGTCAACGTAAATGATTTGAGCAGCGGACTTTTGTTCGGGTGAGACTTGCCCCCCGTCTGATAATGGACAATCACTGCTTCAAGTGTCGGCAAACTGCCATCGTGCATATAAGGCGCGGTCAGGGCAACATTGCGCAGACTCGGCACTTTGAATACGGCTCGATCGCTATCCAGCCCGGTCAGCCGAATCCGCCCGGAATCTGGATAGACTTCATAAAGGCCGTTGTTCGTAAAATCTTGATTGGTGAAAAGGAAACCTTCGTGACATTTCGAGCAGTTCAGTCGGTCGCTTTGAAACAGCTCGAGGCCGCGTTTTTCGGAGGCTGACAGCGCATTAAATTTTCCTTGAAACACCCATTGGTCATAAGGCGAATCTCCGCTCAGCAGCGTCCGCTCAAAAGCGGCGATCGAACGTGTAATGACGAAAGCATCTGGCATGCGCCCGTAGGCCTTTTCCGCCATGGCGACATATTCCGGCATCCGATTCAGCCGCTCCGCCACGAGCAAAATATTGTAATCAAACTCATTGTGTTCCTGGATCGGCACGAAGATCTGCATTTCCAAAGTTGGCACCCCGCCTTCACGGAGGAGTTTCTTTTGGTATGCCACATTCGCCAGCGTCGGCGCATTGCGTGAACCGGCGCGGTTTTCAATGCCCAAACTCACCGCTGTACTGTCGGAGAATGCAAGGTAGGCTGCATGGCAAGAGCCACAAGAGCGCGTACTATCAGCGGAAAGCGCAGGGTCGTAAAAAAGCCGCCGCCCTAATTCCACCCGGCTCTTTGTCAGCGCGTTGTCTGGCGGAATATCTGGCATAGGAAAACCGGTCGGAACGCGCAGGGTGTACTCGTCCGTGTCGGGCAGTACAGGCAGTTGGTCCTCCTTTCGACAAGCGGAAAAGAGCATTACGATGCTGACACAAAAACAAAAACCGCGCATAATGCGTAAAGAAAAAATATTTCCGCCTATTATTAATGCTTGACAACCAATTGTTTGCGAGCCAACAGTTTGCCGTTTTCATAAAAAGCATACTGATAGATGCCCCCCGAAAGTGTGGCAGTTTCCAAGCGCACCGAGCCTGAAGCAGACAACCCCGTCAGGCTGCGAACTGTTTGTCCGAGGGTATTGGTCAACATCAATTCGAGTGTGCCAGCAGCCGGGAGGGTGTACTCCAAAAGGGCCTCAACGTTGGCAGGGTTGGGCGAAGCCTTGACATGGAGCGAATTGGCCTCTACTTCGTGCGTGGCCGAGGTTCCAACCATAGTGACAAAATTCTGCGTGGCTGCATTGTTCATCATGGTGACATTACTGGCAAATTTTCCATGCTGGACCAATGTGCCCGTCATAGCCATGTTTTTAAAGAGTTGAGCATAGTCCAATACAAAGTGAAGGTGCAACACCCCGTTTTCGGCATTTTTCACACCTATAAGCTCAAGGGACCTATAAAGCTCGTCAAATAGGTTGTGGTACTCGAAAACTGTTTCAGGCACGCCGTCGCCGTTGTTGTCCACCTTGCCCTCAATGGCCATAAAACGGTAGCCAGCCGACCAACCCCAATGCATCGTAGGGTTCTGAGGCGCGAGCGGGTGATTGGCCGGGTAAGATGCAGGGTCGTTGTGATTGACGGAGGCTGGCACACCGAGGTGCAAAGTCACGCCATGCGCAGCCACAACAGGCCATGCACCCAGGTCGAATTCTGCTGTTGGATTTTTTGCATTCACCAGCAGGTACTGGTCGGTAAGCGGTATCATGGTGCTGTCCGGATGGTGGATTTCGACCTCAGAAATGTAAAACTCGGCGCGGGTGATCACCATTTTCTTATTGTTCCAAATAGAAAAAATGGTTTGGTTGAGCACCAAAGGATCAGCTCCAGCCTTGTGGTCGAACGAGAACACGACTTGGTTGTTTTGAGCAAAGGCCGCCCCAGCGAAGGCGACAAAAAGCAGGAACAGTGCGGATAAACGCTTCATTGAGAAATATTTAGTTGGTGAAAAATGTTGATTTCAAAAGGGAGCGGCTCGCGTGCATTGAGCCGCTCCCAGCATATAAAAAAAACTACCTTTCGATAGTGAATTCCGTTAAAATTGCCAGGTCAGGCCTGCCCTAATACCCGTCAAATCAGGGGCTTTACTGTTTGACTTTTTCCATTGCCTTTGATAAAAACCTTCCAAATTCAGGTTGAATCGGGGAGAGAACGGCACTTCAACGCCTGCGTTCATGCCTAAGATGTTTCGCAGTTTTGTCCAGGAAGTAACCTCAAAAACCTCTTTCTGAATCGCCCCGGTCGGCTCGTGTTGGATTTCGTACTCGATGGTGAATGGCAGGAGCGTTTGGCCGCCCCATCCAAGCGCAAGGAACGGGCGGGGCTTGCCGGGCTGAGCAAACGTGTAGCGCAAACTGAGGTTGAATTGTCGTATTTTTTGCCCTGTTACGTCCATTTCAGCGAAGTGATGCTCCATGGAAGGAAGCACTGGCAATGTTGGCGCGCCCAAAATGGCTTCAGGAATATGAGATTTGTAGTGAATGCTGCCCATGCCATAATCCATGGTAATACCCCAATGCCGCGACAGCCCGATTTGGCCGCGTAAGTTGTAAGTGAAACCGCCTTCGTGCATCAACGCCGAACTATTGGCATTAAGCCATCCTGCGCTTGCCCCAACTTTGAAAAACCTGGGGCGAAGGGCTTTTAAGAGGTTTTGGCCAAACGGCTCGGTTTTCCTTTTGTCTTTCAAGGGATTGGCACCCAACGGTTTAGGCGACGATATTTGGTGCTCGGGAAGTTCGAGCAATGCCATTTGGGCTAATTCCAGATTTGATAAACCAGCGACCTTGGTAATCGAATCTGAACCGCCTGTGGCTGCAACGCCTTCGGTACTTGTCTGAACTATTGGTAGTGTTGGCTCAGATTGCTTTTCTGTTGCTTGTACTGAATTTTTCGTCTTTTCAATTTGCTGAACATAAACCGTCCGCCATACCGTATCGGTACGAACGGTTTCCCGTGGCAAAACCCCTGTTGCGGCAATCTTGGCCTGTAAATCTGCTACCTTAATCTCCAATTTTGCCATCGTTGCTCGGTCTTTGTGGTTCGACTGCCACCACACAGCATTGGTGGACAATAATGCCGAGAGCAGCAATAATGGAAGCAGGATTGCCTGGCGCCGCCCGCCTGGTTTCTCTGGCAGGGCATTGTTCAGGCGATCGCCGAGCGCGGCCCAATCGTTGTCACGATGCTGTTCTGAGGGCCTTAATTCGGCCATTTTGTCCTTCAAAAGATCAAAAAAGTGCTTATCTGCCATAGTTTGTTCAGTTGCCGTGTATCAATTCGTTGGTCATTAGTTGTTTCAGTTTGGCTCGTGCTTTGTGAAGGTTCGACTTGGACGCCCCTATCGAAATGCCAAGTATTTCAGCGATTTCCGAATGGTTATGGCCTTCAAGTGCGAAGAGGTTTAGCGTGAGGCGATAAGCGGGTGGAAGCATTTGAATCAAGGCTACCACATCCTCTGCAGCCATTTTTGACAAAAAATCATCTTCTACGCTCAATTCCAAGCCCTCAGCCATTTCGTGTAGTGCGATGTCGTTGAGGTGTTTGTGGTAATGATTGATGGCAGTTCGCACCACAATTGTCCGCAACCAAGAAGTAAACGGGAGCGTATCATCGTAGCGACCGATGTTTGTGAATACTTTAAGAAAAGCATCATTCAGCACCTCTCGGGCTTCTGCATCTCGGCTACAATAAGGCAATGCCACAGACAGTGCATAACCGTAGAAGCGGTCGTACAATGCTTTTTGGCTGCCCCGGTCATTGTTCCGGCAGCCGGTTAGTATGTGCTTCAACCCATCGTTTTTCACGTTCAATAGTCTATTCAGGAAAATGGGGCTTAGGGTTGCCTCACTACGATAATATTATTTCAGAAAAGGCTTTTAATTTTTGAAAAATAGGAGGCTGGTTTCCCAACGTAAATTTAACATTCTTCAAAATAACTTTTCCCCATCTTGCATCGTCTTTGCCGCGCACCGGTTTTCTCTCACATCTCTCACATTTCTCACTTATGGGCGATTTTAAACTTTCCCGCAGGCGATTTATCAAAAAAATCGCTGCTACTTCACCCGTTGATTTATCTGCCAAAGTTTTAACGAAGGCAGGTGCGGGTGTTCGCATTGAACATTTGCCACCTTTACCCGCATTAC
>JANMME010001048.1:0-6270 GCA_031373015.1 Saprospiraceae bacterium | reverse complement strand
AAGGTCTTGCCCGAACCCGTCGCCATTTGGATCAGGGCTTTGGGGCGGTTTTCCCGGAAAGATTGTTCCAGATTGGAAATGGCCGTGACTTGACAATCCCGCAACCCCTCGGGCTGAAGTACAGGTATATCAAAAAATCTGGAACGTAAAGTTTTCTCCTCTTTGACCCATTTTAGAAAGGTTTCCGGGCGGTGGAAACTGAATTCAGGCCGGGAGCGTGGTTTGGGGTCGTGGTAATCCGTGAAACGCGTCACTTCGCCCGTGCTTTCATAGACGAAGCGCAGCGGGTCGTTGTTGAGGTGTTTGAGTTTGGCTGCTGCGTATTCGCCGGATTGTTCTTCTACAGTGGTGAGGCGCACCCCTTCTTCCGGGCGTTTCGCCTCGATCAAACCCACGGGCTTCTTGTCCACAAACAACACATAATCCGCCGGGCCGACATCGGTGAGGTACTCGCGCACGGCAATGCCCAGCGAGGCGCTCAGGTTTACTTTTGTTTTGTCCTGAATGACCCAGCCGCAGGCGAGCAGTTGCGCGTCGATTCGGTCGCGGGCGAGTTGTTCTGGATTTTGGTTGGGCATGGGCGGGAGATTGTGCTTTGGTGGGGCAAGTATAGGGTAAAACTGCCAACTCCGAGGGAGGAGATGATCGTTTTACTCAGATTTGCCTTTGAGGGCTTTTGCTTTTTCTAGGAGCCAGCGCCATTCGAAAGCTTGTTTTTTTTCTTCAAGGCGCAAAACCATGCGTTCTGCTCGCTTTTGATCACCCTGGATAGAGGTAGATATCTGGTTAAGAAAATTAGCGAACTCTACGTTTAACCGTTTCTGCGTTTCTGAGAGCAGTTTTGAGGAGGTTCGGCTTAGAAACATTTTAAAGGCATCCAGTTTATATGGAAGCAGTTCTGATCTTAATTCGTATAAAGATTTCAATTCCAATCGTTTACCTTGTAGGAGATAATCCACTATTGGGGATGTGGCTGGTATATAATCCAAGCACTCATAATAGCGACCTGTTCCAAACAAATATAGGGCTTTATTAAATCTATAGATGTCTTGTTGTTCATTCTCTCCAATTATTTCGTGCTTATACTTTTCAATAAATTCTATGCACCATTCAGGCTGATTCACCCTAATGGCTGCAAGTGAGACTGCTAAATAAGTACTAGTGTGCAATTTGCCTTCAAAATGCAGATAACCGCGAGATAAATTATCTTTGTAAAGTTCGAAAAGGGTAAGGCGTATTTCTTCGTTGTCAAAAAATGCATTGGAGATCAATACGCAGATGTTTCGCAAGTATGCGTAAAATTTTCTAATACTCTCTTCATCCAAGCTTTCCTCGTGTAACCTCAATAAATTAAAAAGAGCACGAGCATCCGATGGATCTGGGCGTTCTTTCTTCAACATTTTGAAAATCTCATAGTTGATGTTGAGCGGCGAGGACAATTCCAAATATCGTTTTGGAACAATAGTTTCCTCCAAAGTTGACTTAATATCTTCTGGGACAATGATACTGACCACCTTTTGCTGCAAAAGGAAATGATTTAGCACGGTCAAATGATAGAGGAAGTAATGCATATCCAAAGAACGGATTGTTGTGGGGACATTGAGATTGCCTCGGGTTTGATTATGCAAACACTCATCCTCAAAGATTGCGTATTCCAAAAGAAATTGGCGGTGATAATATTTTTCATTCTTCCAAGGAGACTCCACCTGCATTTTTTGAAGTTTTCCAAGCAACTGTTGATAACGTGCTTCTAAGTTTCTTTTGCGAAGAACCTCAGAAAAGTCAAAAATCTGTTGAAACTCATTCCCTTGCCGATAATAATGTTGCGCCAATAAAAAAGAGCGAACAACCTTGTGGGCTTCCACCATGACTTTCTCTAACCTCCTTTCTTTGATACCTTCACCGGCGAAAAGTGTGTCATACATATATTTTTTCTCCAAAGGCTGTTCAGTGGAATCCCAAGAATGCATCAAGCATATCTCCAAGAGTGGGGCTACATACGCCTTCATTTTGCCATTGTTGAAGACTGGAAGAGATGCAAATTGGCGAATTTGTTCTTTTTCTTCCTGAGTTAGGGTTCGAATTAACTCGATGAGGTTACTATGCTCCATATTTGTGCAGGGAACACTCCCTAAAATGTGTTATAGATTTTTTGAGGCCGAAGAAAGGACCTTTGTAGCAATATTTCTTCGTTCACTTTTTTCAAAATCATTGATTATGGCAAAAAAAGTTCTCTTTGCGCTTCTCTTCTGCGGCCTTCTCCAAGTTTCGTCCTCTTCTTACGCGGCGAATTTGCCTCTATCCACTGAAAGCACAACCCTAAATATTGACCAATGCGACGCCCCTGCACCTGATAGCTTTCGTGTAACAGTTGCTTCGTCAACTTTTGTTACACTAGCATGGCGACCTGTATGGGTTGGTGCAACCCAAACGTTGACTCTCCTTGTTAAAGAAAACCAGTCATCATCTTGGATCCCGGTAGACACTTTTTTCAATGTCTCTGGGACATCATTTACTGTCCCAATTTCTCAGTATGATTTGTCAAAGGTTGGATTTTTGATATCTACTAACTGTAACAATGGCGAAACGGGGACCGATACAAAACTTACTTCGCCTCCCATAGGCTTTATTCTCGATTTGACACTTGGTGGGCTTAATCCTTCAAACCCTACTGTTGTTGAAACTTGTTCCTTTTTTTCTTACTCGGAAGATACTTGGATGGGGTTTGCAATTAGCGCTAATGGGGCACCGGCTTCAGGGACCAATACATTTCAATTAAAAGTACAGGGGGATTTAGTTATTATTAAAAAAGTCCTACCTGCACCGTTAGTTGTTGGAGATTTTAACCATCATCATCCGAAGGACCCCGCCCCCGAACATATATTATTTGCGGATATGCCTAGAAGGTTCTTGGCATACCAAATCACGGAAGAGAATAGTTTCCTAAATATTGGAGGGATGTTAGTCGAATTAGCAGAGGCTGAAAAGGCCATAAAAGTTTGTAAAAGCCCAATGCCTTTTTGGAATAACAATTATACACTTAAAGTTCTTATTCAACCACCCCCTGGCAATGATTCAAATTTCGGCGAAAATCGTTTTGAAGAACATACTGACAAGAATTACAAATTTGTGGTTCAAACTCCGTTTGTAGCATCATTAAATATTTTTACTCCACAATCGATTTCGAACGATCAGGCTGCTATTAACATTAGATGTAGCTTATGGAATACAAGGAGACAACTCGTTTTGGAACAATCATTTGATTCATTTTCAAACCAAATTTCAATTCCTACTGAAACGCTTTTGCCTGGATTTTATGTTTTGCAGATTGAAACTGTAAACGAAGTTCATACTTTCAAAGTAATCAAATCAGGTCAATAATTTTTGATTTTCAATCAAATAACCACCTTGGAGACATAATAATGTTACTTTTTTAATATGTACCAACAAATGAAGTACAAATCCTCTGACTCATTCTCAACAGCCATTTTCTCCCATCTGACACAGTTACGAAAAGGAGCATTAGGTTTCACAATATTCGCCCTTAACATATTAAATCTCACAAGTCTCTCCTCCCAACCCACCATCCAATGGCAAAGATCCCTTGGCGGAAGCTCCGTAGAAGAGGCCGCTTCTGTTCAACAGACCAGCGACGGCGGATATATTGTTGCAGGACTTGCAAGGTCAAACAATGGTGATGTTTCAGGCATTCATGGGGAGACCGACTTTTGGATAATCAAATTAAACGATACGGGACAAATCCAATGGCAAAAAGCACTTGGCGGTACTTCCTATGATGTAGCATATTCCGTTCAACAGACAAATGATGAGGGATATATCGTGGCTGGTAAAACCCTTTCAAATGACGGAGACGTTTCGGGAAACCATGGAGATTATGACGTTTGGGTAGTGAAATTAAATAATAACGGCATCATCGAATGGCAAAAAACACTTGGTGGAACAGGTGAAGATGTTGCCCAATCTATCCGCCAGACGCACGAAGGTGGATATGTTTTAGCAGGGTGGTCGTACTCAAGCGATGGCGATGTGATCGGTAACACTGGCTTCCACTTTTGGATAGTGAAACTAAATAATTTAGGAACCCTTGAATGGCAAAATTCATTCGGGGGGAGTAGTGGCGAAATGGCTCACAGCATTGTACAAACACATGATGGAGGCTATATTGTAGCAGGAGAAACGTATTCTAACGATGGCGATGTTTCGGGCAGCCATGGTGATTCTGAATTTTGGGTTGTAAAGATTTCAAATATAGGAGAAATTGAGTGGCAAAAAACACTCGGGGGGTGTTGCATTGAGCAAGCTTTTTCAATTGCCCAAACTAATGAAGGAGGGTATATTGTTGTCGGCACAACAGGATCCTATAATTCTGGGCAAGTATCTGGTGGCTATGGTTTTTTTGACTGTTGGGTAGTCAAATTGAATGAATTTGGTGATATCCAATGGCAAAAAGCACTTGGCGGAAACGCTGAAGATTACGGTCGTTATATTCAGCAAACGAGTGATCAGGGATATATAGTAATTGGCACCACCTATTCTACGGATGGTGATGTTACACAAAATGATGGTGGCGTGGATTATTGGATCGTAAAACTGGACAATTTTGGTCAAATCCAATGGCAGAAAACGCTTGGCGGGAGCGATACAGAGATAGCCTCATCTGTGCAACAAACAAGCGACGGAGGCTATATCCTATCTGGTTATACTCACTCAAATGATGGGGATGTGAGTGGATTCCATGGCAGTAGAGATGGCTGGGTCGTCAAACTCTCCCCTTTATCCTCCCCCACCTCATCCCCACCATCCATCCCCTTAGAGATCTACCCCAATCCCGCCTCCAAATCCATCTCCCTAAAAATACCGACCGAAGAATCCTCCATAACCGTCACTATTTCAGATCTCTTGGGTCGGGTAGTCAATCAACAAACCATATCGAATCAGGACTTGGGTTCTGGAGAGATCGATATTGCTGCTTTAACGAATGGTTTTTTCTTTTTGACGGCTACTACGCCCTCTGGGGAGGTGTTTGCCGGGAAGTTTCGGAAAGAGTAAGACGCATTCAGATTTATGAATTGGCGGTTTTGAGTTGTTTACGTTCTACTGATCCCTTTATCAAGGAATAGCATGATGATCAAGTACATTTTTTTTATTCCTATCCATACTCATTACATCGCCCCTCTCCACCCAACCCTCCATCCAATGGCAACAATCCCTGGGCGGCACCAATTCAGAATATGCAAACGCCATTCAACAAACCAGCGATGGTGGGTACATTGCAGCCGGCTTTACACTTTCGAACGAGATATTTGGCAATCATGGTGGAGGAGATATTTGGGTTATCAAATTGAGTTCGCTGGGGACTATCCAATGGCAAAAATGTCTCGGTGGCACCTCCACAGAAAAAGCGACTTCGATTTGCCTGACCGCCGATGGGGGGTATATCGTGGCTGGAGAAACATTTTCAAATAACGGTAATGTGTCAGGAAACCACGGCGGATGGGATTATTGGGTGATAAAACTTAATGCCACAGGGGCTATAGAGTGGCAGAAAACACTCGGGGGGAGCGGAGAGGATTACGCCTATTCCATCCAACAAACAAATGAAGGCGGGTATATCGTAGCAGGTTATACGGTTTCAACCGATGGGGATGTCACTGGAAACCATGGCTACGCAGATTTTTGGGTGGTCAAATTAAATGACACTGGGGCAATCCATCTGCGCCGATTGGCAAGGCGAATAAAACACCCCTGCTCTACTCCTTCACCACTTTCACCACCCGCGTCCCGCTATCCCCCCGCAATTGCACCAAATAAAGCCCGGAAGCCAAATCACTCAGATCAAGCTCCACCGAATACACGCCGTTCAGGCGCTGAGCGGACGTCGGGTAATGTTTCACGGGACGGCCCAAGCAGTCCAACACCTGTATTTCCAGGTATTGTGCGGTCGGCAGGCTCACTTGCAACCAGGCCTTTCCCGACGTTGGGTTGGGCGTTACACTCACTTGAAAGTCCCCCTGTTTCGGGCTGGCAGTCCCCACCAGCACCTCGTGCGGCGGCAGCGAAATATCGTCCACCCAGGCCCGGTCAGAGTTGGTGCTGCCTACGGCATCTTTCACATAGATCCAGGTAAGTTTGTGGATACCCGCACTGAGCGGGTAACTCACTTCGCCCCAGGGCACCACGCCGCTCCATCTTTCAATCTCCACGTCGTCTATTAAAAAACGCAAAAAATCATAGTCCTGCTCGCTGCCC
>JANMME010000310.1:0-2741 GCA_031373015.1 Saprospiraceae bacterium | reverse complement strand
GGCGTCCACGCCAACAACAACGGCGGAGCGAAATCTTTAAAGAATTAACCCTAGCCTGATGGTTATGCGAGGACGCCAACAACGGCAAAAAAACAACATCGAAGGGTTTTGGAGCCAATTGAAGCGGGGTGTTATCGGGGTCTACCACTACGTTTCTCCACAGCACCTACACCGCTACTGCGCTGAATTTTCTACCCGGTACAACGAACGCGAAACGAGCAACATTCAAAGATTTTTAGAAGTCATTAATCGCAGCGACAAAGACCGGGTTAGATACCGTGAACTTACTTCTACTAAACCAATCTAAAAAAAGTTTTCAACATAAAAAGCCCTCTTTGATAGTCAGAGAGGGCTTTTCGTATTTTTTGTTTAACGAAAAAACAAAATGTTTTTGTAAGGTTTAACGGAGTATAATACCTTTAGCTGTCCATATCAAAAAAGCGCGACCCTCTGACAAGGAAAAGTCGCGCCTTTTTGATATGTGTACATTGTTTAGACGGGTTTTGAGCCGTCTTGCAGGGGTAGACTGGAGGCGTGCCCTCCAAATTTTGGCTGAACTTTCGGTGATTTTCGTAAACGTCCTAAGCGTTTTCAGAAATGAAAGTGGCCTAAACTAAGTCTCCCTGAGCGTTTTTGCAGCCCTCGAAGCGGTAACGTTTTTGGGGGCTGCTTTTTAAATGCGCCGAATATGACGCAAAGGTATGGGTGTGAAATTTATTTCGCACCATTTTTAAAATATTTTTAATAAAATAATTCTTTTGATGCTCAATGCTTTGCAAGCGACACTCTGCAAAATGGAGGGCTTGTAGAGTTTCACCCGTAAGACACTGACAATCAAAAGAACTTGTTTTTGCGGGCTGAAAACGACTCGTTTTTTCACCCTTAAAAACTTGGTGCTGCAAAGTTAGTGTAAGTGGGTATAGTTACCTTAAAGAATTAACCCTAGCCTGATGGTTATGCGAGGACGCCAACAACGGCAAAAGGAGGGCCTGATCAGTTCATCGTTTATTGTTCAAACATCATAGTTCCCATTCCAAAACCGTGGTTTTTAATTCCCTCACCTTTTTAATCTTTATTGCCCTCTTTTTCCCGCTCTACTTCGGTACACGGGGACGGGCCAGGCTATGGATTTGCCTTTTAGCGAGCTATATTTTTTATGGTTGGTGGGACTGGCGTTTCCTCTCGCTCATCCTATTCTCGACGGTGATGGATTATTGGTTTGGCTTGTGGCTCACCTATTTGGACAGGCCGTCCGAAGTCCGCGCCAGTTGGAAAAACGGCAGCCCAACGCTCCAGTTTTTTGGCCGAATAACTGCATGGACCGCCTCTTGGGGGATGGAACGAAAGGCGGTGTTGGCATTCAGCATGGTAATGAATCTAGGTTTCCTCGGCTTTTTCAAGTACTTCAATTTTTTCGCTGAAGGTTTCGCCAGCATGGTGCGGGCGATGGGCATGAGCCCCTCGTGGACGACGCTGCATATCATCCTGCCGGTCGGCATATCGTTCTACACGTTCCAGAGTATGTCGTACACGATTGACGTGTACCGACGCGAAATCAAGTGGGAGCCTTCCTTGCTGCGCTTTGCGGCGTTTATTTCGCTTTTCCCGCAACTCGTGGCAGGCCCGATCGTGCGGGCGCGGGACTTGCTGCCACAAATGCGCGATGACAAAAAATTTGAGTGGCGGGCCTGGCATTCCGGCTTTGGGCGCGTGCTCTGGGGCTTTTTTAAAAAAATTGCCATCGCGGATTCGATCGCGCCTTTTGTGGATCAGTGCTTCCAATTGCCCGAGACTTTTGGCTCGATGCACCTGCTGATTGGCGTCGTTTTTTATTCCTTCCAGATTTACTGCGATTTTTCTGGCTATTCTGACATCGCCATCGGGCTGGCCCGGATGATGGGCTTTCATTTTCCCGAAAACATCCGGACACCCAATTTCTCCCGGAGTTTCAGCGAATTTTGGACGCGTTGGCACATTTCGCTTTCCTCTTGGCTACGCGACTACCTCTACATCCCGCTCGGCGGAAATCGGGGTGGGAAATTTGCCACTTACAAAAACAACATGCTCACCATGCTGCTCGGTGGACTGTGGCACGGGGCAAACTTTGCCTTTGTTTTTTGGGGGTTCCTGCACGGGCTGTACCTGATTTTGCAGCGAACCATTGCGCCTGCCTGGCATCGGGTGATACGGGTTTTGCGGATTCCTGGCCTCGTTTCAGGTGGAGCAGAGATGGCCACGGTGTACGCGCTCACGCTCCTCGCCTGGGTCTATTTCCGGAGCGGCAGCATTGGGCTGGCTGGGGGCGATAGTTTTTCAACGGCGAATGCCGTGTTATCAGGCATCTTCTCCGGCCCGGGGTTTTCGTTTGGCGCGGTGATCAACAAGTTTCAGGTAATCAAAGGCGTGTTGCTTATTGGCATCTTGCTCTTTGTGGAGATTTCCAATCTCCGATTTAAGTGGAATGAGCGGCAACTGGAACGGCCTGTTTTACGACTAGTATTGTTCGCCTCGGCCTTGTGGCTGATCGCGTTTTTCGGCAGTTTTGGGGCGAATGCGTTTATTTATTTTCAGTTTTGAACGTATCTCAAGTTTATTTCTCCCAAATAATCTCCATCGGAAAATTGAAATGGGTCTCATCGCAAAATACGATGTTGCCAATACATTCGCAATCCGGCGCGAGACCCATGGCCAGCGGAACGTTGACGAGGAGGACGAGACGAACTGCTTGGTTGAGCAACGCG
>JANMME010001003.1:0-2514 GCA_031373015.1 Saprospiraceae bacterium | reverse complement strand
GGGCATTATCAACGTGAACCCGCCGGCATCTGACAATGTGCCGTTTCACATCCAAACCACCTATGTTTTTCAGGATTCGCAGTTTGGCGGCTCCAACAGTACACCTTATCTATTGCAACCGCCCATTGACAACGCTTGTGTGGGCAAGCCTTTCAAACACAATCCCAATGCCTCAGACCCCGATGGCGACAGCCTTTCATACGAACTCATTGTGCCGCTTCAAGGGCCGGGGGTAGAAGTGCCCAATTATTCATACCCGAGCGAGATAATGCCCCTCAACAACTATTTCCAACTTGACCCGACCTCGGGCGATATTTTATGGCAATCGCCACAAGTGCCGGGTATTTACAATATCGCGTTTACCATTATTTCGTGGCGGAAGGGCAAGATTATTGATATTACCATCCGCGACATGCAAATCTTCGTGGCGGCTTGCGACAACAACCCACCCACGGTCGAAACGATTGACAAGATCTGTGTAGTGGCAGGCAAAGACGTAGATTTTACAGTGACAGGGAAAGACGTGGACAGTACGGATTTGATTTTGCTGACGGCGCTTGGCGCACCACTAACTTCGCCTTTCAGCCCGGCAACATTTAGCGCACCGACCGCTTGGAAATCTTCACCAGTTACAGGCATGTTCCACTGGACGACCGCTTGCGAACATATTTCCAACCAACCCTATTCCGTTGTTTTCAAAGCCACTGATTCGCTTACCACGCCGCAATTGGCTGATTTGCATACGGTGTCCATTAAGGTGGTAGGCCCTTCTCCCGAAGACTTGCAGGCCAATGCCGAGCTTGGCAATATCGAACTCAGTTGGGCAAAGCCATACATCTGCGAGGGCGCAGCAAACAACTATTTTCTTGGTTTTTCCGTCTGGCGGCGTGAAGGCACCAACCCGTTCGTGATAGATACCTGCACCCCGGGTCTTGCGGGAAAAGGCTACACCCAGTTGATTGCGATCACCAAATTTGTCAAAGACGGGCGCTATTATTACAAAGATACACAAGTGGAACGCGGGCGAACTTACTGTTACCGCGTATTGGCAAAATTTGCGCGGGTCTCGGCAGGGGGGTATCCCTACAATATCGTGGAAAGCTTGGCCTCTAAAGAGGTCTGCGCTCAACTTCCGCGCGATTTGCCGCTCATCACCAACGTGTCGGTCGAAGCCACGGATGTGTCGTCTGGGAAGATCCGCGTAGTGTGGTCAAAACCAGTTCCAGGCGATTTGGACACGATCATCAACCCCGGCCCGTATCGCTACCAATTGCTTCGCGCACAAGGGTTTACGGGTGGGGTGTTTGCGGAATTGCCCGGGGCTTCTTTCGTTTCCAATACTTTTTGGGAGGCCAACGACACCATTTTTGAGTTTGATGAAAACCTGAACACGGTGGATGGGCCTTACCGATACAGAGTGGATTTTTATGTCAAAGGAAACGTGCTGCTCGGCTCGACCCGCGATGCCTCCTCGGTCTTTTTGTCCGTTGCATCTACGGATCAAACAAATATCCTAACCTGGGAAGCCAACGTCCCATGGAGCAATTACGCCTACAAGATTTTCCGTAAAAACGATGTGACGGGACTATTCGACCCCATCGGAAATTCCACCACAAAACGGTACGAAGACCGAGGCCTGATCAATGGGCAGAAATACTGTTACTACGTCGAGAGCGAGGGCACCTATAGTGTCAGCGGGCTTTTGAACCCCTTGTTCAACAACTCCCAAGAAAATTGCGGTACGCCCATTGACACCGTGCCGCCTTGCCCGCCCTTGCTGGCCGTAACCAACCTCTGCGACGACCCAACGGCCAATCCCGGGCCGCCTTACCTTAACCATCTGTCCTGGACAAACCCCAATGTGGCTTGCGAAGGAAGTGATGACGCGGTAGCCTACCGCATTTGGTACACACCCACGGAAGGAGAACCGCTCGTGCTGCTGGCAGACCAGTCCGGGGCCACCAACATCACTTTCGACCATACACTCGAAACCCAACTGGCCGGCTGTTATGCCATTTCTGCCATTGATTCGGTAGGCAATGAGAGCCGACTAAGCAACCTGCTGTGTGTGGACAATTGTCCCAACTACGAACTCCCCAACGCCTTCACGCCCAATGGCGACGGCGCGAACGACGTATACACCCCCTTCCCCGGCTGGCGATTTGTACAAAGCATAGACATGCAAATCTTCAACCGCTGGGGAAACCTCGTTTTCCAAACCACCGACCCCAATATCAATTGGCGCGGCGCCAACGAGAACGGAAAGGAACTGTCCGAGGGCACTTATTTCTATGTCTGCAAAGTCTATGAAAGCCGCGTGGGAGGGGTGGTATTGAGGCCGGGGGTGCTGAGTGGGTATATTGAGTTGGTGCGGGGGTAGAGAATGTCCAATATCCAACAAGGAATTTCCAATGTCCAGGTAAGCGTTGGGCGTAATTGCTCACAGTAACCTCCATGCGTTGATTTACAACGGATTCCAGGAGCAGCGCCCATTTGGACATTGGGCGTTCCTTG
>JANMME010001000.1:0-3110 GCA_031373015.1 Saprospiraceae bacterium | reverse complement strand
GGAGGAAAACCCGAACGAAAAGTGGTTGCCCAAGGACCCCCTCCCGGTGGTGTACAGCGAGCGCACGCCCCCGGAGTTTTTCGATTTTATCGTGATTGACGAGTGCCACCGCAGCATTTATAACCTCTGGAAGCAGGTGTTGGATTATTTCGATGCCTTCCAGATCGGGCTGACGGCCACGCCGGACAACCGCACCTTTGGCTATTTCAACCAAAACCTGGTCTGCGATTACGGTTACCGCAAAGCCGTGGAAGACGGGGTGCTGGTGCCGTACAATGTGTTTGAGATCGTCACGAAAATCACCAAAGAAGGCGCAGCCCTGGCCTTGGGCGAATACATCGGTACTCGCGAAAATCTGACCCGGAAACAGTTCTGGAATACCCTCGACGAAAACGTGGAGTACACGGCTAAACAATTGGACAACGATGTGGTGAATGTCAATCAGATTCGCCTGATTATCAAGGCGGTAAAGGAGCAGTTGCCTGTTATGTTTCCAGACCGCTATTCACCCCCTGACCCCCTGAGGGGGGATGTGGGCACGTTTGAAACGCCCAAAATGCTCGTATTTGCCAAGAGCGACAGCCACGCCGACGATATCATCCAGATCATTCGGGACGAGTTTGCAGAGGGCAATCAGTTTTGCAAAAAGATCACGTACCGCAGCGAGGAAGACCCCAAATCGGTGCTTCGGCAGTTCCGAACCAGTTATTATCCCCGCGTGGCGGTTACGGTGGACATGATCGCTACGGGCACCGATATTCGTCCGCTGGAGGTGTTGCTGTTTATGCGCGACGTGAAAAGCCGCAGTTATTACGAGCAGATGAAGGGTCGCGGCACCCGCACTTGCAGCCTGGAAGAACTGCGCACGACGGGCACACCCGCGGCCAAATTCACCAAAGACCATTTTGTGATCATTGACGCCATCGGGGTGGAAAAAAGCCAGAAGACCGACAGCCGTCCGCTCGAAAAGAAACCCGGCGCGTCGCTTAAAGAAGTGCTCGAAGCCGTGTCCATGGGCAATACCGACGAAGACCTGCTCAGCACCCTGGCCAACCGCCTCATCCGTTTGGACAAACAGATCAACGAGCGCGAGCAAAAGACTTTTGCCGAACACGCCGGGGGCAAAACCATCCCGCAGGTGGTGAAACAATTGCTCAATGCCCACGATCCCGACACCGTTGAAAGTATCAGATTGGAAGTGGCTAGTTCGATGCCCGGCGCCAGCCCGCAGGATCTCCAAACAGCACTTAACACGCATCACTTATCACTCTTAGAAGCCGCCATCGCCGTTTTCCACAACCCCGATCTGCGGGATTTCGTGATAGACGTGCGCAAAAAATACGACCAGATCATTGACCACATCAATCCCGACGAGATCCTTAACAGCGGCTGGGTGAAAGACAATAAGGCCGGGGCAGAAACCTTGGTGAACGAATTCCGCGATTGGATCGAAGCGCACAAAACCGAGATCACGGCCCTGCAAATCTTTTACGGACAACCCTACCAGCGCCGCGATCTGAGTTTCAAAATGATCAAGGACCTGTCCGAAACCCTCAAAAACGCCAAGCCCACGCTCGCGCCCTTACACGTGTGGCGCGCCTGGGAACAACTGGAAAAGGTGAACGGACAACCCAAACACGAACTCATGGCCCTGGTCTCGCTCATCCGCCGCCTGATCGGCAACGACGAGACCCTGACGGCCTACGACAAAACCGTGGACAAAAACTTCCAGGATTGGGTGTTCCGCAAGCAAGCGGGGGCCGTGAAATTCAGCGAAGAACAAATGAACTGGCTGCGCATGATCAAGGACTATGTGACCACCTCCTTCCATATTGATCGCGACGATTTTGACCTGAGCCCGTTCAATGCCGCAGGCGGCTTGGGCAAGTTGTACCAGGTGTTCGGCGCGCAAGCGGAGGAGATTATTGAAGAATTAAATGAAGTATTGGCTGCTTAAATATTGTTGATTATGAATGAATTACCGGAAGGATGGGTGGTTAGGAAGTTGGGGGAGGTATTAAATTTTACTGGTGGAGGAACACCCGATAAGTCGAATAAAAGTTTTTGGAATGGTGATATTCCTTGGGCTTCTGTTAAGGACATTAAGGATAAATATTTGACGAGAACTCAGGATTTTATCAGTGAGAATGGGCTGAATAACAGTTCTTCCCAGTTGGCTCAGCCTGGAGAATTGATTCTAATCACACGTATCAGTCCTGGAAAAACTTCAATTTCAAAGATAAAAGCAGCTATAAATCAAGACTTGAAAATTGTCAAACCTAAAATTCAGGTTGACACTCTGTTCATTCATTACCTCTTTGAAACGATTGAAAAAGAGATAGTCAAGAAATCAAGTGGAACGACCGTTTTAGGCATTCGGTTAGAAATTCTAAAAGACATTGACATCCCCCTCCCGCCGCTCCCCGTCCAGCACGCCATCGTCACCAAAATAGAGGAGATTTTCAGCGAATTGGATCATGGGGTGGAGCAATTGAAAACGGCTCGGCAGCAGTTGAAGGTTTATCGGCAGGCGGTGTTGAAGTGGGCGTTTGAGGGGAGGTTGACGAATGCTGATATAGTGGATGGGGCATTGCCGGAGGGGTGGAAGTGGGTGAGGTTGGGTGAGGTGTGTAAAGTTCAGGTAGGATTTGCCTTCAAAAGTGCAAGTTTTAAAAAAGAGGGCATCAGGCTATTACGAGGAGAAAACATTGAACCAGGGGCTCTTCGGTGGACCAGTACAGTCTACTGGGACCCTGCTGACATTGATGAATACAAGGACCTTCTAATTGAAGAAGGAGATGTGATATTAGCTATGGATAGACCGGTAATTTCATCTGGTTTAAAAGTAACGGAAGCGAAAGCACGAGATTTGCCGGCATTGTTAGTTCAACGAGTTGCAAGGATAAAAACCGGAAATTCAAGGTTTATCTTTTTCTGTATCAACAACCAAAGATTTATCACCCATTGCCTTGGTAATCAGACAGGTACACAATTGCCACATATCAGTGGAAAACAAATTGAAAGTTTTGAAATGCCTCTCCCCCCCCTCCCCGAGCAGCACCGTATCGTATCCGAGATAGAGCGTCGTCTGAGCGTGTGTGACAAGCTGG
>JANMME010000991.1:0-2401 GCA_031373015.1 Saprospiraceae bacterium | reverse complement strand
GTGTAACTCAGCGTCCAGGTTCCCGAAAAGGGTGGGGCGAAAAGTTGCTGCATTCGCTCGCCATTTTCTACCCGGTATACGTCCATGGCAGTAGCTCCAGCGATGATTTTCAGTCCGTTTAGGAAATTGAAATCGAAGTTCAGTGATACGCCCGTGGAAATGCCATGGCCGTCAAGGTTGGCAAAAATGATCTTATTCGGGTCGGTGGTAAAATCCGGCAAAATTTGGTTGCTGAAATAAGTGAAAAACAGCGAGCCGTCCAAACCGATAAAGCCTGCCCGCTTCGGAAAAAACTTGCGGACATAGTTCAGATTGGCATTCCACGAACGTTCGGGCAACAGATTTTCGGTCACCACCACTTCCCGCGCACCCGTCAACGCCGCGTGGTCTTCTGTAAAAATATTCGCCACCCGATAACCGGAACCTGCCGTGAATCGCAAAATGTGCTGTGCATCTTGTGCCCATTTCCAACTTATTCTGGGCGTTAAAATGTTGCCATGCACAGAGTTATAATCGTAGCGCAGGCCCAGCAGCAGGATGTTTTTATCGTTTAATTCAATCTCGTCTTGCAGAAATATACCCGGTAGCCAGACGCTGGAAGGCAGATTTTCCAGGCCATTGATAGAGGACGTTGCGGGCGTATTGTCATCGTATTTCGTGAATCGCAACGCAGCGCCGAGCAGCGCATCATGGCGAGTACCAAAGGGCAGGTCGGTGGTTAATTGACCGAAGGCAACCTCCTGCTTGCCATGATAAATGGTAGTTCCATAGACTGAATTTTGATGGTGCAGGTTCCATGATGCATCCAACATCACGCGGCGTTTTTTGACTGGAAGCTGGTATTTGCTTAAAAATTCGATGCGGTTGGTATAAATGCTTTCACCGTAAATGCTGTCTGTTCCGCGCCATTGAGGCGCCCAGTTCATTTCCCCACCCCAACGGTCTTCGTACACATATCGGGCTGCGAGCGAGGAAATCTGATTGTTTTTCCGTTTAAAATTCCACTTGTTGAACACCGAGATTCGGTCTTGCTGCGTCACGTCGGTGAAATTGTCATGGTTAATATCCAGGCGGTTGTGGAAATTGAAATAGTTGATTCCCAGCAGGCTATGCGCTTTCCCTACACGCCCGGCTACTGCCAGATCCACGTTCAATTCCTCGTTCGAGGTCGCAAACACATCGGCAAAAAAGCGAGGCGCCGTCAAGGCGCTTTTGGTGATCACATTGACCATGCCCCCCACCGCCTCCGAACCGTAGAGTGTGCTGGCAGGACCTTTTACCACCTCGATCCGCTCCACCATTCCATTGGGGATGCCGCTCAGGCCGTACACGGTGGACAACCCACTTACGATGGGCATCCCGTCTATCGTAACCATCGTATAGGGGCCTTCCATGCCATTGATATGGATGTCGCCGGTGTTGCAGACGTTGCAGTTGAGTTGCGGGCGCACACCGTTTACGATCGTCAGGGCTTCGAAAAACGTGGGCGTGGCGTTCTTTTGGAAAAAACGAGGGGTATATACCTCCACGGGAATCGGCGAGGCGTCCTTGCTAACTTCCTTCATGGTAGCCGAAATCACCACTGCGCCGAGTTCATTTTCAGAAGGTTCCAGGCGTATGATTTGATCTCGGGTTTGGCGATTGAGTTTGCCCACCCAAGTGTTGTATCCGATGCAGCGGATACTTAGGAGGAGGGTTTCATCTTCAGATTTTGATTGAATTTGAAACACCCCCAAAGTATCTGTGTAGGCGCCTCCGGTCTTGTCTTTGGCTGTTACAGTAGCGGCCACAATGGGTTCGCGGGTGAGTGCGTCGAGCACTTTTGCGCTGAATATTTGCTGAGATTGAGCGAAAAATGGCCCGTAAAGGGCCGAAAATAGCAGGATGAAAAAGGACTTGTACATATAAACCAACCTTGCATTAAATTTTGAATAACCTAATTTTAATACAAAGATAGTTAAATATTATTTTTAGACAAGGCTAAAAATAGAATTTTCAATTTAAGTTTTCTTGGTGAGGATTCTACAAACGCAAGCGCGATCCATTGCTCAGCGAATCAAGGTCACATCACCGCTAAAAATTTCAATGACCCCATCCACAAATTCCACTTCCGCTACCCAGACAAAAACGGCAGGGTTTAGTTCCTGTCCCCTGAACAAGCCATCCCAGCCCTCCAGGCCGTTCTGATTGGGGACAAAATCAAGCGCTTGATACACTTGCTCGCCCCAACGACTAAAAATCTGAAAACTTTGCACCTTCCGGACAAGGGACTGCCGTGCGAAAATCGTGACCAGGTCATTGATGCCGTCATTATTGGGAGAAAAGACATTGGGCACATAAATGCCCTTTGATCTGTTTACGCGCACGAGCAGATCATCGTTGCCTCGGCAACCGTTCTTGG
>JANMME010000976.1:0-12192 GCA_031373015.1 Saprospiraceae bacterium | reverse complement strand
AAAAACAAGACTCAATAATTCGCCTGAAACTGTACCCGCAAGAAATTTCCCTTTTCGGCATAATCCGTTTTAAAATCCGAATACTTACGGTCACTGATGACGTATGCCAGCGTTATTTCCAGATTTTTGATAAGTTGCCATTCTACGCCCAACTCCAATTCATTCATATCGTAACGTCGTGCGTCAAGTTCGAGTTTTTTTGCGCCATCATACACCTGATATCGGGCATAAGGCGTGATGAAGCCTTTACCAAGTTTGCTGCGATAAGAAGCGGTTACGAAGCCACCATTCAGTTTTTGCACCCGAATTGAATCTGTCCTGGTATCAAAAGATGGGCTTTCTCCAATATTGTATTCCGCCAAAATCCCGAAAGGCTGTTGGTACAGGACAATGGAAGCTGCCACCCGGCGATCTATATAAGTTAGGTTTTTTGCGACCTTGACATCAGTCGAACGTTGGTCCAGCGTATACTTCCCGGTATATGCCTGAATGCCAGGCTCTATAATTTGCTTGCCTATTTTAATGGGATAGGAAAGGCGTGCCACGGCATGTAGATTGTTGTTTAGTTCAGGCTTATTTGCCGTTTGGCCGTTATACAGGCCAATTGCAAACACGCCGTAATCTCCGGATCCTTTCAAAGCATCGTTGGCAAGGTGCTTGAAACGCTCGCGGATTTTAGCGGGGGCATACATAAAGTAAGCCCCAAAATCGCGTTCATTGGGCACAGCAGAGTTTAGCGCGTCAGAGCGGTCAAACGGCAAGCGGTTAGAACTCGACTGCATATTTTCAAAGCCAAAGGGGACTTTGCTTTGTCCGAATCGAAGGCGATATTCCTTTTTTTTGTCAAGCGCATAGTCAAAGTAGGCATCGCGAACCTGCAAAAAATGTTTGTTCGTGGCGCTTGCATCCGAAGAGTAATCAAACTGGATATAAACAAAAAGCCGATCATGAACATCTCCGCTTAAAACCAGGCGAGCGCGGCGAAACTCAAAGCCTTGGCCTTTCCCGATCCCTTTGTCGCATTGTTCACACTTGAGATTAGGATTGGTTTCGAGTAAACGATTGTACCGGAATTGGGCGTAGCCGCGAAGGCTAAGTTTATCGTACCATTTTGAGGGCGTGTGAACTGGTGCGGCAGTGGCGGCTGGAGTGGTTTTTGGGGAAAGGGAGTCGGGGGTGGTCGTTTGGCTGGAAGCGCTTACACAAGCACACGTCAGCGCAAACGTCACCGAGAGGAGACGTAGCAACATAGTCAGGTTAGGAACAGACTTTAGTTAAGAAATTGGATACAGAAAAACCCGTTTAGGGTTTAGGGTTTAGAGTTTAGGGCTGAGAGGGTACCCTACCATCTCAGCCCTAAACCCTAAACTCTCAAGCAAACATCCTGAAAAGGAAAAACAACAATCCAGCCATGATAAATGTGACTGGGAGAGTCAAAAGCCAGGCAATCGCAATATTTGTAATGGTTTTACGACGTAGGTTAGTGACCCCACCCTCGGCTACCATCGTACCCGCAACGCCAGAAGAAAGTACGTGCGTGGTGCTCACCGGAAGTCCATAGTAGCTGCTCACGCCAATGGTAGCAGCGGCACATAGTTCAGCACTGGCACCTTGAGCGTAGGTCAAGTGACTCTTGCCAATCTTCTCACCGATGGTAACTACGATGCGTTTCCAGCCGACCATAGTTCCCGCGCCAAGGCAAATAGCGATCAGCAACACCGCCCAGGTAAGTTTAAATTCATAAGTGTCTTTAAGGTTCTTTATCTCCGCCTTTGTCACTTTTGCGGTCTCTTTAGGGAAGTATTCTTCCTTCATAGCACCTTCCATTTTTTTACTGAAACCCTGTAATGACTTGCGGATAGCGAGTACCTGCGCTTTATCGCCCGAATTGAACGTGTCTATTTGAGCACCCATTTTTTTACAGGCTGCTGCCAATGAAGCGAAGTGAAGGCTATCGGAAGGAAGCGCCTGCAAAATAGAGGCCTCTATTTTCTGCACACTTGCTTTTGTTTCGGCGCCATTGAAATCAGGAGCGAGGGCAAACCGCGTTGGCAAGAACGCAATGAGCACGACCATCAACAAGCCAACTCCTTTTTGTCCATCATTGTTGCCGTGAAAATAACTAACTAAAGTACAGGTAGTGACCAAGATAGCACGGATCCACATCGGCGGTGTCTGGTTCTTTTTCAGCTCATCCGGCGATTTGAAAATAGCCTTTTGCTTTATCAATGTTCTCAATAAGAACATCAGACCAATAGCCAGTGCAAAACCAAATAATGGAGAGATCAGCAAAGACATGCCCACGTCTTTTGCTTTATCCCAGTTAGGTCCTGCGCCCGCGTGTACCGTAAAATAGGCAAAACCACCCCCGAGCAAAGCGCCGATCATGGTATGCGAACTGGAGCAAGGAATGCCAAAATACCAGGTCCCGAGGTTCCAGATGATGGCCGTGACCAAAATCGCCAGCACCATGGAAATATTCTCGTTGAGTGGAGTGTTAGCCATGTCACCTAACGGAATGAGTTTCATCATGCCAATGGCGACAGCAATACCGCCCAGCATAGCGCCGAGGAAATTCCAGATTCCTGACCAGATGACGGCAAAAACAGGTGGCAAAGTTTTGGTGTAAATGACGGTTGCTACAGCGTTTGCAGTATCATGGAAGCCATTTATGGCTTCAAACATACATACGGCGAGCAAGCAAACAATAAGGAGAATAGAAGAGTTTGTGGAAAGATCCGCGATGAAACCCAGCATCATAGGATGGAAAGTTTAGTAGTTCGTTAAATTTTGACTTTGGACAGGTTGATTTTGCAATTCAGCTTTTGGCAAAAAAAGTAAAACAAACTGACCAACAAAAGCAAGGTTAGGAAACTTACCACAAAAGTAGAACGGCCAAATTGCCACGCGGGCAAATTCAATATTAAGTTAGGGTTAAGTTTGAATGGAGTGATGAAGCCATGAAGTGATGAAGTGATAGAGTGATTAGTGCCGAGCTCGGATCAAATCACTCTATCACTCTATCACTTCATCAATCTATCACTTCATAACTTCATTCTCCATTCAAAATCGGCAGCAGCACCTCTACCCTCGTGCCAGAGCGTTGGCCATTGGTGATGTCGGCCAAGTCCTGAATTTGGATAAAACTGTCGCCCGGCCGCTTCTGTATCTGATGGAGCAACAAGAGGCGCTCATGTGTGATTTCCATGCCACGAGAGCGGTGTTTTTGAAATCCTGCTCCCGCTTGCGCTGCAGCCTTTTCCTGGCCTTTTTTATAACCAACTCCATCGTCCTCAATGGTGCAGCGCAACAGGTATTCGTCGTCGGGCATCACTTCAAACCGAATGGTGAGGCGGCCTTCCTGACGGGGGCGCAGTCCATGCTCAATCGCATTTTCGACAAATGGCTGCACGATCATCGTGGGCACGAACAACTCGTCAAGTTCCTCATTTTTGGGCGCAATGATCTGAAAATCAAGGCGATCCCGGAAGCGCAATTTTTTGTTTATGTCCAAATAGCGTTCAAGAAATTCAATTTCCTGCTCTAACGAAACCTCTTCCAATTCAGAATACTCCAACGTGTGGCGCATCATTTTGGCGAACTTGGCAAGATAGGATTCAGCCTCCGTATTGCGCCCCGAAGTGACCAATCCCTGAATCGCGTTCAAGGAGTTGAACATGAAGTGTGGATTCATCTGCGCCCGCAGGGCACGAAGTTGTAGTCCAGCCACACGAAGCCGCGCCATTTGGCTTTCCTGCTTGTTGCGTTCGAGTTGATGGCGAGCTTCTATTTCCTGCCGTTCGTTGTCGCGCAGGTTGCTGAAATGGGTTTGGTTGAGTTCTGTCACCCGGCGCTGCCACTCAAAGGCGCGGTCAAATTTGCCGGTGTTTTCATAAAGCGTAGCAAGCCGTTGGCTTACCTGTGCGAGATGGTAGAGGTCGTTGCCTTGCTGTCCTATTTCCCAGGCCCGCAAGAAATGCCGCTCGGCCTCGGGCGTATTTTCCAATTGGAAATAAAGACCAGCGCTCCAACTTTCTATTTTTGAAAGGTTGGTAAAATCCGAAGGCTTGACCGGCGGATCGTAATCTGCTGCTGCTTGCCCAAAAAGGTTGAATGCTTTAAGGGCATTTCCAGCCAGTGTGGCCAGAATGCCCAAGTTGCTGAGTGCCAGTGTTTTTGCTTCAGACTCCTCTGTCCCTACCACTGTGAGCGCCTTTTCAAAATGTCCTTGCGCATGCTCCATATCGTTGCGGGCAAGGGCTGCGCGTCCGGCATTTAAATAATGCCAAGCCAAGCGAGGTCGGAGCTGGTGCTTTTCCACGATTGGCAATACACTCCGATAGGCTTCCTGACTCTTGTCTTCTTCCCCAAGATATTCGTACAATTCGCCCAGTCCACTGATTATCAAGGTTTTAATATACCAATCCTTGAGCGTGGCAGTGTTTTCCTCCAACTCCAGAAATTCTTTTTCAGCCTCCATCAGGCAATCCAGTGCTTTACGAGGGTTGCCCAAATGAAGGTAGAAAAAACCTTCGCGGCAAGTGACGTGGGCGCGAAGCCGGGGCGGCGCATCATCGCCAAGGAAGCGCCTGGCGCGTTGTAGCGCGTCTTCGGCGGCAGTCCAATCGCGTTGGTTGAGATGGGTTGCTGCGATGTCGGCCCATGTTTCAGCCAAAGCCCAGCCGTCCGCGAGGCTCTCGAGAATGCTCACTGCGAGTCGGGCATGCAAAAGGGATTGATCGTAGCGATACCACTGGTTTTCCAGAAAGGCTGCGCTGCGATGATAGGAAAGGCGGACATCGAAGGGGCTGCGGGGCGCGAGCAAACGGCCCAGTTCGGCAAGTGCGAATTTGGCTTGTTCAAAGTCTGTGAAAGCCCAGCACGCAAGGTTGTCGCTCAAGCGGCGCAACAGCGTGCCATCATCGGCGGCAGAAGATTTTGTTTGATTGGCAAGGCTTTGCATTATGGATGCAAAGTTAGTTTTACTTTGGCACTTTAGCCGCAGCGGGGCAAAACAGCTACTGTCCCTGCCCTCTGCCCAACTTCTCCATAACATATAATTTGTGACTGCGGCCAATCGGTAAGGTTCGGCCAGCGATCTCGACCTCGGCAGCAGAGTAGGACTCAATCTTGTCAATCGCCACCATAAATGAGCGGTGGATGCGCAAAAAATTATCGGAGCGCATCAGGTCTTCCAACTCGCCCAACTGATAGTGCGTGTTGTAGGATTTTGACTTCGTAACGATCGAAACTGAATCCTTTAAGCTCTCCACGAAAAGGATTTCGTCGAGGTAAATTTTTACAGAACGCTTGCTGACCGTGAAAAAATAATAGGGCCGCACCAAATGTTCAGCGGGCTTGTTTATTGTTGCATCGGCGTGACGCTGGGGTTGCAGGAGTTTGTTGACGGCTTTGGTGTAGCGGGCAAATTCAATCGGCTTGAGCAGGTAATCCGTCACCTGCAACTCAAAACCTTCTACCGCATACTCGTGATAAGCAGAGGTAATGATGACGCGGGGCTGGTGCAGGAGGGTTTTTAAAAACTCCAGGCCGTCAAGTTTGGGAAGGTTTATATCCAAAAACATCACATCCACGGGGTTTTGCCTTACCACATCGAGGGCTTTGATGGCATCATAACAGACGTGGGTGAGTTCGAGGAAGGGCGTTTGGTTCACGTATTCAGCCAAAATCTCGGCAGCCAAAGGCTCATCCTCGACGATGATGCACTTGAGCGGCTGAGGCAATTGGACACTGGGAAATTGCAAACTGGGTTGCGGCATGGACATATTCAGATCAATTATCTCGTTTTTAAGCGCCGAAAAATAGGAAAAAAGGAGGTAAACAAGCCAACTGCTTTCGACCAAAGCATTACCAGGCCTGATGACCTGCGACTTAGTACCTGCCTCTTGTGCTATATCAGGCTATTGGACAATTTGAATTAGACATTGGACGCTCGCTATAAAAACCTGAAAATGCGGCAATTGCCATTGTTATGACGGGAATTGCGAGCGGGAGGCGGCGTCGGGAAGATCGAAGGAGGCCTGACATCCTAACCCATTACAGATCAATGCTCATTCCCGCACAAATTCCAACTCCTGATACCTGTCGAGTTTGGCGATAGAAGACGGCTCGGCGGGTTCTTTGTCATCCTGCCGGTATTTCACCACATAGTCTACCCCAGCAAGGATTTCGCTGCTGATGCCCCCAAAAGTAGCTGGGTAGGGCGTTCCAGCCTTGTTGGCAGATGTGCTGATGATCGGATTTCCGAATGCCTCGATCAGCTCCTGACAAAATTCGTCGGTAGCCACGCGGATGGCTGCGGAGCCGTCGGGCGCTTTGACCCAATGAGGCAACCCAAGGGTCTCGGAATATACCATGGTAAGGGGTCGTTTGTGGTGCGCCAGCAGCGTTTCCAAACGAGGCGGCATCTTTGGCACAAATCGTTTGAGCATCTCAATACTGGACACGAGCAGCACATAGCCTTTTTCGGGCGGGCGGCCTTTGAGGCTGCTGATACGGTCTACGGCGGCTTCGTGCAGCGCGTCGCAGCCTATGCCCCAGATGGTATCGGTAGGGTAACAGATAATATTGCCTTTATTTAGAAGTGAAGCAATTTCAGAAATGTCGTCGCGTAGCAGGAACATGAGATACAAATTGATTTTGAAATGAATGTAGGCTGTACTTTTGGCCGAGACAAAGGTAGAAAATAGCAATACTTCCACACCTAAACACATTAACATGAAACGAAATCGCCTCTTAACAGCCCTCACATTTTTAATAGTTTTACTATTCCCCGCGCTGGTTGAAGCCAAACACATAATTGGGGGCGATGTCACCTACGTCTACTTAGGCGAATTCACCCCGGGGATAAAACGCTGGCGGTTTACGATGCACGTGTATCGTGACTGTATTGGTGGGGGCCCCGATTTTGACCAGCCCGTTAAATTTGCCATTTACCAAGGTACGGAAGCGAACAACTTCCTCTATACCACTCTGGATGTTTTGTACAACTACAGTGCCGAGATTGTTCCAGATACGCCGCAGTGCGTCACTCAAATCCCTTACGTGTGTGTGGAAGAGGCAATTTATACCTTTGACGAAGACCTCCCGGTACTAACGGACGAAAGCTATTTTATCGTCTATCAGCGTTGCTGCAGAAACGAAACCATCACCAATATTGTTGGCCCTGGCGATGTAGGCGCTACCTATTCCATCGAACTTACCGCTGCGGCCATGGCCGTCAACAATGACACCCCGGAGTTCAGCAATTTCCCGCCCATTATTATCTGCAACAATCTCCCTTTTCATTTCGACCATTCGGCCCGAGATTCTGTTGGTGATTTTGTGGTGTACAGTTTTTGTCAAGCGCAGGCGGGCGGAGGCAACCCCTTCAACTCGCCTGACCCCTTCGGTTGCGACGGCGTTATCCCTACCCCGCCCTGTGGCCCACCTTTTGCTGAGGTGCCCTACACGGTACCAACCTACAATTTCTTCAACCCTATGGGCGGCGACCCGCAAATAACCATCAACCCTGTGACAGGTGAAATTACCGGGACACCCCAGTTGCTTGGGCAATATGTGGTAGCCGTTTGTGCACAGGAATATCGCAACGGCCAACTATTATCTACGGTCCGGCGCGAATTCCAGTTCAATGTGGCCGATTGCACGCCAGATATTGACGCCAAACTGAGTTCGGACTCGCTCACAGTTCTTGTGGAAGACTACACCATCAAGTCCTGTGGCGAAAAGACCATTTTTTTTCAAAACAAAACCACCGTTGCAGCCAATGTGACGGATGTGGAATGGCGTTTCGACATTCAAGGCACCACTGTAACTGACAAGGTGAACAAGTGGTTCACTGCTTTCACGTTTCCCGATACGGGGCTTTACCACGGAATGCTTTTGATCAACCAAAACAGTGGTGGTTGCAGCGACACGGCTTTTATCCACGTACATATTTACCCGGAAGTACACGCGAGTTTTGCCTACGATTACGATACCTGCGTAGCAGGCCCAGTCGTATTCAGCGACCATTCTACGGGCGAAGGCGGCCTCAATCAATGGAAATGGAATTTTGGGATAGCCGGCTCGGCATCCAGCCTGCAAAATCCGACTTACCAATACCCCATTCCCGGCAATCACCCCGTGAAACTGAAAGTGACCGACAAGAACCAATGCACCGACGATACTACCGCTGTCATCCAATGGTTTCCCGTGCCGCCTGTCATCATCCTTCAACCTAACAAGTATTTCGGCTGCGTACCCGCCAGTATCTACTTTAGCAATCTTTCCACGCCCATTGACGACAGTTACAACATCGTTTGGCAATTTGGGGACGGCGAAACGACCGAAAACATTATCAGCCCAACCCATATCTACGACGAAGCGGGCGTGTTCGACGTGCGGGTAGAAATCACCTCCCCTATTGGCTGCTACACCTCAGCAGATTTCATCCACCTAATAAAAGTGGACCCCCCCCCCGTTGCAAATTTTGTGTGCGACCCCGATTCAGCCCTGAGCAATTTCAACAATACCGTGCATTTCATTGACAAATCTACCGGGGCAGAACATTGGAATTGGCAAATCGGACCAAAATTTAGCACTTTTGAACAAAACCCCAGCTACACCTTCCTGGATACGGGCCGGGTAAGCATTCGGCTGCTGATAACCCACCCTGCGGGCTGCCTGGATTCCATGACGAAAGAATTGGACATTCGCCCCGTAGTCACCTGGTTTATGCCCAATGCGTTTACACCCAACGGCGACGGCAAAAACGACGATTTCTTTGGGAAGGGCTTTCTCAACGGCGTCACAAATTTTAAAATGAGTATTTGGAACCGTTGGGGTGAAATGGTGTTTGAGACGAACAACCCAAATGATAAATGGAACGGAGAAAAACGAAACTCTGGGGGCATGTCGCCAGAAGGGGTGTACATTTATACCGTTACCTTTACCGGGCCGAGGGGCGAAGCCAATGAGTACAAGGGCTTTGCCACGGTGGTGCGGTAGGGTTGAGGGTTAAGGGGTTAGGTTGAGATTTTGCACTCAGCGTTCTCCACAATCTAACCCCTAACCCCTAACCCCTAAACCCCAAACCCCAAACCCCAAACAGTCTCAACCAGAACATTCATACATGAACCGATCCAGCACTTTTTTGCTCTGCGCACTTTTTGTGCTTTTCCTTTTCCCCTCATTGGTTGA
The DNA here is from genome assembly GCA_031373015.1 of Saprospiraceae bacterium. Classification (GTDB taxonomy): domain Bacteria; phylum Bacteroidota; class Bacteroidia; order Chitinophagales; family Saprospiraceae; genus M3007. Next base: position 2,991 of record JANMME010000976.1, on the reverse strand, counting down.
AGGCCGTCACATTATTGGAGGCGACATCACCTACACCTTTCTGGATGAGCCAAGCCCGGGGATGAAACGGTGGCGGTTCACCATGCACATTTATAGGGATTGCTATGGCAACGGAGCAAGTTTTGACGTGCCCGCTGAGTTTGCTATTTACAAAGGAACAGAGACGGTCAACTCGCTATATTCCACTTTTAGCATCAATAATTATGACTACACCAAATTGATCCCTGATACGCCACAGTGCGTGACGAAAATTCCACTTGTCTGCGTGGAAGAGGCCGTTTATTCTTTTGAAACAACCCTCCCGGTACTTACCAACGAGAGTTATTTTATTGTTTACCAACGTTGTTGCAGAAACAACACCATCACCAACATCGTGGCCCCAGGCGACGTGGGCGCCACCTATTTTATTGAACTCAACCCGGCGGCTATGGCCGTTTCCAACAACAGCCCCACCTTCACCAACTTCCCGCCGATCATCATTTGCAACAACCTGCCACTTATTTTCAACCACTCAGCGATGGATGTTGACGGGGATATTTTAGTGTACAGTTTTTGCGATGCATTGGCAGGCGGAGGCAACATCACCTTTACCCCCGATCTATACACATGCATTGGCGCCAAGCCTACACCGCCTTGCCCACCGCCATTCGACATAGTACCATACGCTGTACCAACGTATTCGGCAAGCAGCCCTGTTGGTGGCGACCCACCAATCACCATCAATCCGGTTTCGGGCGTAATCACCGGAACGCCAGAAATAGTCGGGCAATTCGTGGTTGCGGTGTGTGTAAACGAGTACCGCAATGGCCAACTGCTATCTACTGTGCAGCGCGAGTTCCAATTCAACGTGGCAGATTGCACACCTGACATTGATGCCAAACTGAGCGCCGATTCTCTGACCATCAATGTCGAAGAATACACCATCAAATCTTGTGGGGAAAAGACCATCTTCTTCGAAAACAAAACAACTGAAGCAAGCAATGTCGAGGATGTGGAATGGAGGTTCGACATCAACGGAACTACCGTGACGGATAAAGTAAACAAGTGGTTTACGGCGTTCACCTTCCCAGACACCGGTCTCTACCACGGGATGCTCCTGATCAACCAAAGCAGCGGAGGATGCAGCGATACAGCCTTTATAAATGTGCGCATTTACCCAGAGGTACACGCCAGTTTCACTTATGATTATGACACCTGCGTAGCAGGACCTGTCATCTTCACCGATCATTCTACCGGCGAGGGCGGTTTGAACCAATGGAAATGGAATTTTGGCATTCCCGGTTCAGCTTCCAGCCTGCAAAACCCAACATTCCAATACCCCATCCCGGGCAATCACCCCGTAAAACTCAAGGTGGTGGATATGAACCAGTGCTCGGATGACACCACGGTGGTCATCCGATGGTTTCCTGTGCCCCCGGTTATCATCATCCAGCCCAGCAGTTACTTGGGCTGCGTGCCGGCGGACATTTTCTTTGACAACCTTTCTACGCCCATAGATAATAGTTACCATATAGTCTGGTATTTTGGCGATGGTGATTCTTTGCATAATGTTATCAGTCCCACGCATTTATACGATGAAGAGGGTATTTATGACGTACGCGTAGAAATCACTTCACCCATAGGATGTTATGTAGATGGGGACTTCCCCAACCTCATTCGGGTGGAGCCTTCCCCCACGGCAGATTTTATTTGCGACCCCGATTCTGCCTTGTCCAACTTCAACAATACGATTCATTTTATTGATCAATCCATTGGCGCTGCCCACTGGAACTGGCAACTGGGCCCCAACTTCACCACTTTAGAGCAAAGCCCCACGCATACCTTCCTCGATACTGGTAAGGTAACCGTTCGGCTCATCGTGACACACCCGGCAGGTTGTAAGGATTCCCTCTCTAAGGAATTAGATTTCAGACCGATTGTCACCTGGTATATGCCAAATGCTTTCACGCCCAATGGCGATGGCAAAAACGACGACTTTTTTGGCAAGGGCTACCTCAATGGAGCGACCAATTTCAAAATGGCCATCTGGAACCGCTGGGGCGAATTGGTATTTGAGACCACCAACCCAAACGACAAATGGAATGGCGAAAAAAGAAATACGGGTGGAATGTCGCCTGAAGGTGTTTATGTTTATGTCGTTACCTTTACGGGACCAAGAGGTGAAGCCTATGAATACAAGGGCTTTGCTACGGTGGTTCGATGAGGTATGTTGAAATTGTGGAGGGTTGAGGATGTTGAGAATATTAGGAACAGTGCCCAATCAATCCCAACATTCTCAACCACTTCAACATACTCAACAACCTCAACCCTCAACATCTCAACATTAAAAAGATGCAGAAAACAACCCAATCTGCCCTCATTGGACTGGTACTTTTATCCATTTTTTCTTGTGTAAAACCCAAGATTTATCGAGCAGAGGTCAAAACCCGCGTAGCAGCCGAAGCACGTGAAAAGGTGTTGGTGCAGGAACTCCTGGATCGAAAAAAAGAAGCTGCTCAGCTCATTAAAACCACCGAAAACCTCGCCCGCGACCTTGGCAAGCAGGACACAGAAATCGCTAGTTTGAAGGAACAACTCGATGCTACCACCCGCTCCATGGGAGAATCGGCCACCAAAGTCACCGCTGAAAAGATCGCACTCGAAAAAAAACTGGTCGCTGCCAACGTGACGCTCGACCAGCGCGAGGCATTGATAAAGAAGGTGAAATCTGTCCAGGACAAGCGCCGGACAATTCTTTCCGCACTCGAAGCGGACTTGATCAAAGCCTACCTCCCATTTAGCAGCGTAGGTGTCACGGCTATTACCGAGGAAGAATCCATCTTGCTCAGCTTGCCGGATGCCGCGCTTTTTGAGCCCACTGGGCTGAATGTCAGCGCAAAAGGCAAGGAACTGCTAAACCCACTGGCCGAATTCCTCGCTGCACGGCCTGCGCTCTCTGTAGAAGTGATGGCCTACACCGACAACATTTTGCCGCCAAAAGAAAAAACCTTG
>JANMME010000779.1:0-2548 GCA_031373015.1 Saprospiraceae bacterium | reverse complement strand
GCCGTTTTTGAAGCCCACATTGTTGGGGTAGGCGTCATAGAGTTGTTTCATCAGACCGTTGTTATTCAAGAAGAATCCCAAGGCGGCATCCAAATTACCCAGCGCGCTGTGCGCCTCGCCAAGTTTAGCGTACGAAATCGCCAAACTGTTTTTGAAGCCCACATTCTTGGGGTAGGTGTCATAGAGTTGTCTCATCAGACCGTTTTCATTCAAGAAGAATCCCAAGGCGGCATCCATATTGCCCAGGGCTGTGTGCGTCTCTCCAAGTTTAGCGTACGAAATCGCCAAACCGTTTTTGAAGTCTACATTGTTGGGATAGGCGTCATTGAGTTGTTTCATCAAACCGTTGTCATTCAAGAAGAATCCCAGAGCGGCATCCAAATGGCCCAGCGCTGTGTGCGTCTCGCCAAGCTTTTCGTACGAAATCGCCAAGCTGTTTTTGAAGTCTACGATGTTGGGGTATGCGTCGTAGAGTTCTTTATCCAACTCATTGTATTGCTGAAAGTGCCGCAAGGCGGCATCCAAATTGCCCAGCACCCTGTGCGTCGAGCCTAATCTTTCATGCGAAATCGCCAAGTTGCTTTTGTAAAATGTCAAGCCGGGTTCGCCTTTCAGCATTTCGGCATAACCTTTTTGAAAATCCAAAAAGGCCTGCATCGCCGGTTCGAGTTGCCCCATAGCAGTATACATCGCGCCAATTTCCCCTTGTGCATTTGCCTTTTGCCAATCCTCCGCCTTTGGGTGCGCGACAATCCTCGGCAGCCAGCGGAGCGCTTTTTCGTAGCGGTGGTTTTGGGAGTAGAAATCAGCGGCGTCGCTCAAAATATGCAAGTCGGTGCTGTCGAGGCGCAACACTTGATCAAAAAGCATCTCCGCTTTTTCAATCTGAAACGTCAGCACATACAACTGCGCCTGCAATTGCAAGCCCTGCAAGTCCTCCTGAATCTCCCTTTCGTTTTGCTCCTTTTGCTCGGCTATTTTGGTGGCTGCCGCCTCAATTCGTTTCTTTTCTTTCAGGCGTTTCTCGGTACGGTTGAGCAGATTGGTGCCTTCCAATATTTTGAGCGCTTCGTCAATATTCCCAGATTTAAACAATTCAAATGCCTGTTTGTATGCCGCGCTCACGTCGTCAAAATTGGTTCTGGCAAACACATCAGCAAGCGCATCCAAGGCTTTTTGCTGCTGCTCGTATTGCTCGGACAAGGCATTGAATTTGTCCAGATATTCTTGCTGCGTCAGTTGGACGTTTTTAAGTTTTTCTTGTAAGGCATTCTTCTCTTTGTTGAAACTGACCCGGAGCGCTTTGTCCGAGATGCCGTAGTACTCTTTTTTGGCGGCATCCAATTGGCCGGCCTTTGCTAGTATGATGTCTTTGCTCAGATTGTCCGTGGCGCCCATTTTGAGCACCTGCAATTCCTTTTCATTGACGATCTCGTAGCCCTTTTTGGCGATTTCTTGAAAAAAGATCAGGTCGCCGGGCTTTTTGTTGGAGAAGGCGAGGCGGAATTTGCCGCCGTCATCGGAGCTGGCAGGCACGGCATCGGCGAAAATCACCTGTACGCCGCTGACAGGTTGGCGTTTGGAGTTTTGTTCGCGGACGAGACCAGTTTGGATTTGGGCGGATAAAGGTGTGTAGAAATGGACACCGACGGTTGTCAAAACGATGACGGGAGAAAGGGAGATAAGAATGTTTTTCATATTTGGAGATGTGTTAAGTCTAGCCATGGCTTGAAGTCTCTGCCTATTTTTCAAGAAGCAATTTCCGCACCGCCGCCACATCTGCCCGCCGCGCTGTAGGGATGATGCCCGTCCCGAGGACTCGGGAGTGTTCAGGTCGTCAAGAAAGGCTTCGCTGTAGGTTGGGTAGGTTTGCATATCGAAAGATTTGTCCATCCACATTTTGTGTTCGGCGATCTGATATTTTGAATAACTTTGTCCAAAATTACGCAAAAGATGTCACGAAGAGATTTCTATCACAATTCTGTTCGGACAGCTCTCGAAAAAGAAAACTGGGAAATTACCGACGACCCATTATCAATTTCAACGCACGGAGCAGATTTGCAAATTGATTTGGGCGCAGAACGTGATATAATTGCCGCAGAGAAAGCCAACGAGAAAATCGCGGTAGAAATAAAATCCCTCAAATTACACACTTATTCTTACGATTTTTATCAGGCACTCGGCCAATTCCTGATATATCGCCTCGCCTTGTCAAAAGCAGAAATCAATCGGGAATTGTATTTGGCAATACCACAACTCCCATTTGAAAGTTTGGAAAAAATAGAACTTTATAAGGAGGCATGGAAAGTATATTCCGTCAATTTCCTTATTTTTGATGACCAAACCAAAAGCATTTTAAAATGGATAAAATATTGAAGTATCAGCAGGCAATCCTTTCTTTTCTAAATGATTACGCCCAAATCAAGCCAATCAATTTGAAAAAAACAGAAAATCAAGTCATCGCGGATAATGTAAACCACCATTACCAATTGCTCCGGTTAGGCTGGCAAAATGACGAGCGCATTTTCCAGACGGTCTTCCATTTTGA
>JANMME010000961.1:0-8382 GCA_031373015.1 Saprospiraceae bacterium | reverse complement strand
CCCCATCAGGAGAAACAAACAAGGTATTGGGTTGTCCGTACCACAATGTATAAAGCGTGCCGTTGGGAGAAACAGCTGGCGGAGCGTACCAAAAACCTTGGGTGGAGATTTGAGACCAAGTTTGGCCTTCGTCAAGAGATTTGTAAATGGCATCGGAATCAGAATACACTAAGCTACCGTCCGGCATGAAAACGAGGCCGTCAAAATTAATACTGTTGGATGCTTGCCCCCAGGTTTGGCCGCCATCAGTGGAAGTAAAAAGCCCTGTCCATGCGGCAAAAAATATTTTACCTGTATTGGGAGAGACCAAAATCCCGTCAACATTTGAATTGTTAAACCCTGGAATCTGGAGTGTTGTATGCGATTGGCCCTCATCGGTGAATTTCTGCAAATTCAAGCCATCCCAAAGGTACCAACTGCCATCAGGAGAAACTTGGATGGGAAATCCTTCTCCAAAACCAAAGTAGTCCGTTATCTTTTCCCAAATCAAATCCCAGGAAGATCCACTGTCTTTGCTATAAAAAAAGCCATCGGATGTAAGGGCAAGCATGTGGGTGGCATCTATGTGCTGCAAGTTAATTACGGTAGATTTTAAAATGCCGTTGGCAGAAAACTGCCACGTATTCCCATTGTCGTCCGATCGATGAAGACTCCCATAATCACGAAGCGCGAAAATTTTGCCATCGGGAGTGCTGCTAAAAGCGCTCAACGCATTTTGGCCTGAGTCTTGGAGCGGCATCCATGTGACACCATTATCGTCGGAATATTTTGACAAATACCATTCAAAGGCAAAAACTCTGCCCGTAGGGCCAACAGCCACCGAAACATCTCGCAAGCTATTTGGGAACATTGGGTCAATACTCGTCCAAGTAGTCCCATTGTCCAAACTACGCCAAAGAAGGTCTTCTCCGCCGATAAATATTACCCCAGTAGGCGAGAAAGCAAATTGATAAGCTTGTAAGTCTATAGACTCGAGCATCACTGACCAAGTCAGCCCATTGTCAGAGGATCGCCAAACTTTGCCCAAACTGTCCGGAGAAACATATTCATGCCAGGTGTACACATCCCCTGAGTGCGGGTTGTAAGCAAAATTATCACTGGCAATGACATTGTTGGCAACCACAGACCAGGTTTGGCCATTGTCTATTGACCGTTTGATGCCCTGATAAGTCCCGAGCAAAATCTCGCCGTTGGGAAGTGCAAAGATGGTCTCATGTGAAACGCTACTGATTTGGGCCCAGGTTTGGCCGTTATCCACCGAACGAAATATCTTGTTGCTCTGTCCTGCGTACAGGTTGCCATCTGCACCCACTACAAGCGGCCAATACCAGATGTTGGCAGGAGTAACTGGCATTTTTTGCCAATTGACACCACCATCTGACGAACGATAAAGTTCGTTGTCCGCCAATATCATAAACAGGAATCCCGGCTTTCCAGGGTAGACAAAGCTTCCCCCTCCAAATGGCCCACCTAACTTTTGCCAGGACTGTGCTGAGAGGGATACGATAGTTGAGAAGAGGAAAAAGAGGAGAAGGCGTAGATTTAAGTTCATATCGAATTGGTTTGAACAAATGCTATAAATAATTGCAGTAAAGTAAAATGTATTCCCTTGTAATTACAAAACCATATAGCCTATATGACAATTTTTTGCAAATAAAAATCCTCGCGCTCACGCATCACCCGCTCGGCCTCCTCGGTTTTGTCCAGATAACCCGCTAAATGCAGCACACCATGCACCAAAACCCGACAAAGCTCGTGCTCAAAGGGCACTCCCAGCGATTGGGCGTTGTCCGCCACGCGTTCGGAACTGATAAAAACATCTCCATGTACGGCATCTTCCGCGTAAGGGAAGGTAATGACATCCGTGTAATAATCGTGATCGAGGAACTCCACGTTCATTTCGCGCAAGCGCTCATCGGAGCAAAAAATATAATTGACCTCCACAAAATCCTTGCCTTCGGATGCTGCAACGCCCAGTAGCCAATCCGTCAGCATTTGCTCGTCGGGTAGTTCAAACTCGACATCTTCAAAATGAAAGGAAACGGGGATTTCGGGTTCGTCGGCGGGTAAATCTGGGAATTGCATAATGCTATGGTAAACAGTTCAATATCGAGCAAAGATACCCCGGGGGCTGCGCTCCTTTTTTTCAGGTGCAAGGGATCATTCGCACCGTTACAGAAGTAGTGAACCGGCAACCGCCTTTTGTAGTCACCGTTACCTCATAAGTCCCTTCTTCCCGCACCCGAAGAAAGCGATCCTGGACACCTGTGTTCCACTCAAAACTCTCGTAGTCGCCCTCTGCTTTCAGGATGGTTTCGCCGCCTTTACAAATAGTGGTCGGCCCGGAAATATTCACCCCTGCCGGGCTGGCAACGATGATGCCTTTGGGTTTGGGCTGAGTTTGCTCGGGGGTGGCGGCAGGCGCTTCTGTTTGTGCCTGAAGCGCGAAAGTGGTGGCTGAAAAAGCGATAATCAGCGCGAAACGGGAAAGATTCTGGTTCATAAATCCGGGTTGTGACGTTGTGATAGATGTTAGAGAATGGGCCACGGATGACGCGGATGAGACACGGATTTTTGTTTGCGTCGCAAACCTAATTACTGTTTGACCGGTCTGGACTCTCAAATGTCTGTAAAATTTGCCTACCTAACAAATTGAAATGTTGGCACCTGCCAAAAACATCTTTCAATAAAAATTCGTTTTGCCCAAAAAACAACCCATGCGTTCGCTCATTTTTGCCATTTTCCTGCTCACCTTTCATCCTGCAAGCACTTTTGCTCAAAAATATACCACCACCCAAACAACCTCTAACAAAGCCCTTTCTGCATTCAACGATGGCATGGCGGAGGCCGAACGCGGGCAAGCTGCCATCGCACAGGGGTATTTCGAACAAGCCCTGAAAGCCGACCCAAAATTCATTGACGCCAAACTCGCCCTGGGCGATAACTACGCCGAACTCCGTGATTTTTTCAAAGCAGAAAAATATTTCGAGGAAGCCCTTGCCTTGGATACCAGCTATGCACCCGTGGCTTTTTTGTTTTTGGCAAAAACCGAATGGGAACTGGACAAATACAACGAGTGTGCTGCACACCTCTCAAGTTACCTCCGCAGTCAACCCAAAAATGAGCGCAACCGCCGCACCGCCGAGCGTCTGCTCAAATCAGCCCAATTTGCGGCTGATGCGGTAAAAAACCCCGTCGCTTTCGACCCGAAATCAGTGGGCGATTCCATCAACACCAAATGGAGCGAATACTTCCCTTCGCTCACTGCCGACGACGAACTGCTGATTTTCACCCGCCGAGATGGGGGCAACGATGAAAATTTTTACCGCAGCGAGCGCAAAAAGGGGGTGTGGCAAAAGCCTACTCCGCTTGAAGGCGTGAATACTTCCGACAATGAAGGTGCGCAGGCCATCAGTCCCGACGGCTCGTGGCTCGTGTTCACAGGCTGCAACCGCGAAGGAGATGGCTCTCAGGGGGCCTGCGATCTATATTGGTCGCAACAAAAAAGCACGGGATGGACCAAACCCGTACCGTTCAGTGCCGTCATCAATTCACCCGACTGGGATGCACAGCCAAGCATCGGCGCCGACAATAAGACCTTGATTTTCACCAGTAGTCGCCCTGGCACGCGGGGCGGCATGGATATTTGGCAATCCACGCGACAAGCTGGCGGCAAATGGGGAATACCCGAAAACCTGGGCCCCAATATCAACACCCCGGGCAAAGACCACACGCCTTTTCTTCATCCCGACGGACAAACGCTTTACTTCGCTTCAGATAGTCTTCCCGGCATGGGCGGCAGCGACATTTTTTTCGCTCGCCGCGACAGCAGTGGGGCTTGGGGGAAGCCTCAAAATTTGGGCTACCCAATTAATACAAAAGGCGAAGAAGGTATGCTCGTCGTGAGCCTCGATGGCCACACGGCTTATTTCGCCAGCGACCGACCGGGTGGCAGGGGCGGACTCGATATATATACCTTTGAATTGCCCGCTTTTGCCCGCCCTGAACCCGCCACTTACGTCAAGGCGCAAGTGACCAACGCGGCCACGGGCTATCCGATTACGGCCAAAGTAGAATTCACAGATTTGAAAACGGGAAAGGTTTTTGTGAGCGCAAACACCAAATCTGACGGCACATTTCTCGTTTGCCTCCCCGTGGGGAAGGACTATGCGCTGAATGTGAGCAAAGAAAAATTCCTGTTTTTCTCTGACAATTTTAACCTTGTAGAAACTGCTTCGCTCGACAAACCTTTTTTGTTGAACATTGAACTTCAGCCCATTGCGAGTGCAGCTGCCCCCCAGGCTACGGCGGGTAAACCGATTGTACTGCGCAATGTCTTTTTTGAAACAGGCTCTGCTTCGCTCCGGCTCGAATCGCTGGCCGAGCTTGATCGCCTTGCGAAGCTCTTGACAGAAAACCTTACATTGAAAATCCAGATAAACGGCCATACGGACAATGTAGGCGACGATGCATTCAACCAAACGCTTTCAGAGGCCCGCGCCAAAGCAGTGCAAGATTATTTGCTTACCAAAAGCATCGCCCCAGAACGCCTCCGGTTCAAAGGTTTCGGCGAAACAAAGCCCATTTTAGGGTCGAACGATACCATAGAAGGTCGGGCAAGAAACCGGAGGACGGAATTTGAGGTGTGGTAAAAATGAAACCCTCTATAAACCTTCATCAACTCAATTTGTCCTGTCAAAAACTGCCGCGTCTATGCCTTTCTCCTCCAATTTGTCGGCAATCCGGATCGCAGTATCCTTGTCATTGGAGCGGAAAACGACCACGGCGGCCAAACCATCTTTGGTCTTGGAAATTTCCGCATTCGGATATCCCGCCCTGATCACTTCTTCCAAGCGCCGACGCGCGCCTTCCATATAAGTAAAAGTGCCGGCGCGCACCACCCAGCGACCCGTACCTGGGCCTTTTACAGCAGAGACGCCTTTTTTGGTAGCAGTAGTACCAGGCTTCGAGGCAGGCTTCGTTGTGCTAGAGGGAGTAGTAGTTTTGGCCTTGGAAGCCGTTTCGTTTTCTATCCCATTTTTTGAAACGGTGGGTTTAGCGGTCGTAGTGTTAGATTTTGTACTGGTTGTTGGCTTTGATAACGAATCCTTACTGGTGTACGAGCTTCCCGTGGCAGCAAGGGTATCCTCGGAGGCATAGCCCATATCGCGGAGCGTTTCTTCGAGTTCGGCGGCTTCACGTGCTGCCTGTTCTTTTTTCTCTTTTTGCCTTTGACAGGCGTAGTATCCAGCAGCGAGGATGAACAAGCCCAAGAGGCCGTAGAGGACGTAGGTGAGAAGGCTATTGCTTTTCATGTTGTTCTTGTCTTGCGTTTAGAAGGTTAAAAGTGCTGATTTTCAGGGGCTAAGGTAATAGTTGTTGTTTGGGATATTTGATATTTTCATAAAGGTTTCCGTTTTCTGCCATTTTTCATTTCAACTATTCCTCCGACGGCGTGTTTAGGTGGCGTATTTTTGCGGAATATTTTGGGGGCAGCAAGATCAAAAAAAGCCGCCGCCACTCTAATCTTCACCTTTCCCTCGACATGGATTTTTTTGAACTAAAAATAAAAAGCAAGACCGCTGAAACGGCCGATACCACCACCATAGAACTAGAAATCCCCGACGAGCTGCGGGATCTATTCACCTACAAACAAGGTCAATACCTCACCATACGCTTGCATTTGGACGACCATGAATTGCGCCGCTCGTACTCCATGTCTTCAAGCCCGCTGGAAAATCGCCTGGCAGTGACCGTGAAAAAAGTATCGGGTGGGCAAACTTCCACGTTTTTGCACGACAAAGCCCAAGTGGGCGACACCCTCGAAATTGCCGCACCAGCAGGTCGTTTTTTTTACGAACTGAACCCAGACAAACGTCGCAGCTACTATCTTTTTGCTGCCGGAAGCGGCATCACGCCCTTGATGTCCATCATCAAAACCACCCTCGAATCCGAACCCATGAGCGCTATTTTCCTGCTCTACGGAAGCCGAAACGAGGAAAGCATCATATTTCGCGATGAACTCGACCTGTTGTCCGAACGCTATGTCGGCCAACTTCATGTGGAGCATGTGCTCAGCCAGCCCCGTAAGGAAAGCACCGGCGGCGGCCTGTTTGGCGTGTTCAAAAAAAGCACCACCAATTGGCAAGGCAAAATCGGGCGCATCACGGGCCGCACCGCAAATGCCTATCTGGACGACAATATGCCGCATGGCCCAGAGTCTGACTGTATCTACTTCATCTGCGGCCCCGGCGACATGGCCGATTCGATAAAGGCAAGCCTGTTAGGGCGGGAAATTCCTGCCAAACAAGTTCACACCGAACACTTTGTCAACGCCACGCACACGCCTGGCGAGATCGCAGACGGCGGGTCGGGCGGGAAGCGCGTGGTCGTTCACCTCAAAGGCGAACGCATCGAAATGCCCGTGCCAGATGGCGCAACCATTCTAGACGTGCTGGTAAAAGCCAAATATGACCCGCCCTATTCCTGCACCGCAGGGGCCTGCTCCACTTGCATGGCGAAACTCATCAACGGGAAGGTCAAAATGGATGCCTGCTATGCGCTTGACGACGAAGAGGTGAAGGCGGGTTACATCCTAACTTGTCAGTCGCACCTGGAAACAGACGTGGTGGAATTGACGTATGATATGTGAGGCTAAAAACGTTCCCGCCAAATAACCTTTCCCTGACGATTGATGTACTGCCATTTCCCATCCAAAATGGTCAAAGCAAGCCCCTCGCGGAAAGGTGCGGCAGATTGGAACGTTGGAGGTATTGCAATTTGTCCGTCGGGATTGATATAGCCCCATAGACCGTTGGCGCATACTTGGGCCAGCCCGTCGGAAAACACCCCTGCATCTTCGAATTTTGGCATGATGGCAAGTTTGCCCGCCTTGTCAATGTACCCATAAGCTCCGTTGATTTCCACCAAGGCCAAGCCTTCGCCAAAGTCGCCCGCAAGGTCGAACATCGGCTCTACGGCAATGTGCCCGTTCTGGCTCACAAACCCATATTTCCCATCGCGAAAAGCCAGCGCCATGCCGTCAAAAAACTCCCCGTGCGCGTGGCCTTTTACAAACTCGAATTGTGGCGGCACCGTTTCTTCGCCCGCTCTGTTGCACAGCCCCCAACGACCATCTCGCGTCACCAAAGCTGATTCCCCTTGGAACGGACTCGCACCCTCCCATTGAGGATCAATGCGATATGCGCCCGTTTTGTCTACAAAGCCCCAAAGCCCTTCGCTGCTGGCAGGAGCAAGCCCTTTGCTAAAATTACCTGTTTTGGAAAATATGGGCGGGATGGCAAATTGCCCCTCCGGGTTCAGAAAACCCGCGCAGCCTTCAAAGGTAGCGGGGGAGAGGCCCTCGTAAAAGTCTCCTGCATGCTCAAAAATCGGAGCGATGGCCTCGTTGCCACGAGCGTCCAAATAGCCCCAAAGTTGCGCTACCTGTGCTTTGGCCAAGTCTTCGGAAAATGGTCCAATGGCTCGATAAAGGCGTTTGAAGTAAAGCCTGCCCAGCGAATCCAACAACGCCAAAAGCCCATTGAGCCGCACGGTAGTGAAGCCGTTTTGAAACTCGCCCGCTTCCAGGTATTGTGGTTCGATGACGATTTCGCCCTCGGCGCTGATGAAGCCGAAGTATCCGTTTTGCCTGATTTTAAACAAGGGTGCGTCCATTGGACGGCAAAAGTAGCGAATTCCGCTTCAATGCCCCAGTCACTCCAGTACCTCTGTTTTTTTGCGCACCGACACGGGAAGGAGGCTTATTAAATTTCCCTCTTTTGCGGTTTCACGCTTCCTTTAATTTTTGATAGCGCCCATATCCCCGACTCCAACAAAGCCTGCCCAGAAAAACGGGTGTGATGGCTGCCCTGGATTTTTCTCCAAATATTGGCGTTTAGCGTTGGCGAGCGCGATGTTTTTCGGCTTGCCTGATTTTATTCCCGCATAAAGATTATCCATTAGCAGCATCGTGGATTTGTCGTTAACACTCCAAAGCGAAGCCACTATGCTTTTAGCCCCCGCGTACGCAAACGCCCGGGCGAGGCTGACCACCCCCTCTCCGCGCTGCTGTTCGCCGATGCCCGTTTCGCAGGCGGAGAGCAGCACCATATCCGCATTTATCGGCAAATTATACAATTCTCCTACCGATAACAAGCCATTATCGGGTATTCCGTCACCAGAAGTAAAAGCCAGAAAAGAGAAATCGCCCGCGAGGTGATTGGCTTTGCCATGTGTGGCGAGGTGTAGGATTTTGTACCGGGAGGCCAATTTTAGAAATTTTTGCTTCGTTGCCATCTCGCCGGTCAGCACCTCTGAATCCCCTCCGTAGCGCTTTTTTGCGCGAAAAACTTCCTCCCCGGAAAACGGCAAAGCGGACAG